>JAIRMM010000037.1 GCA_031258695.1 Puniceicoccales bacterium | reverse complement strand
GCTAAATCTTAGGAGGGGGATGTGGTCCGCGTTGAAATCTATCGCCCATTCGCCGTCAAGTTTGCAGATTTTCAAATCTGGAACTATGCTAACATTTCGCTCGTTTGAGAATCCACTGATGGGAGAAAAATTTAATCGAGTAATTATTTTGCCCGCTGCGATTACGTTTTTTCCTGGGACATGTAACTTTTTGCTTAGAAAATCTATTTTTCCCTTTTGTAGTTCGTCAAAGTATTCCCGTACCAAAGTCTTTGCCAGCCCCAGGTGCTCGCCGGAAGTGATTTGATCCAATTGCAGTAGCAGACATTCCTGTAAATTTTTAGCTCCAATGCCGTGGGGGTGTAACAATTTCAACTCATCGTAGACCCATTTGACCCGACCAATGTCGACGGGCAAGGAATTTGCTATGCTTTGCAAATCACCGTCGAAAAATCCTCTCTCGGTTATGAATTCTAAAAGTTTTAGTAAAATTGCTTTTTCTCCTTCTTCCCAGTCCGGAACCTGTTGCATCAGGTGATCTTTTAGGGGGATAGTTCCTTCAATATTTTCTAAAAACTCCCGATGGGAATCACTCTTTTCTCTGGAAAAAGTTCGCCCATCCCGTTGCCGGTCATCGATTTCTATGGTTGGGTTTTTTTTACATTCTCTTTTTATCAGTTCCCATAGGTCGGCGGTCGGCATTTGCAAAATTTCCAAGGATTGGCGCATGGCCGGTGATAATTTTTGTACCTGCTTTTGGTCCTGTGAGAGTGAAATGTCCAAGGCGAATCCTCACTTTAGTGCAAAAAACTTTTCGGTATTTTTATGGGTCAAATTGCAAAAATCATTTTCCGACATATCCAATGTTTTTGCTGCGAATCTTGCAGTGGCTCGAATAAAGGCCGGCTCATTGCGTTTTGGCCTATGGGGTTCCGGTGTCAAATAGGGACAGTCCGTTTCGATGAGGAGTCTGTCCGGATTAGCAATTTTCAGGGGTTCCGCCTGCCCCTTTCTAAATGTCAATGTCCCGGCAAATGAAACAAATGCCCCAAAGCTTTTTAGTTTTTCCATCTCAGGAACTCCGTAGCCATAGCAATGGAACAGAATTTTGCCCCCCCGGATGCCTGAATTTATCAAGATATTAAAGGTATCGTCGAAGGCTTGGCGTGAATGAATTACCACGGGCAAATCATTGGCCTTTGCCAGCTCCAGTTGTTTTACAAATATGAGTTTTTGAAATTCGATGACCTCATCCTTTGCCCGTTGTTCAGGGGGCAGGCGATGGTAATCAAGCCCAATCTCGCCGATCGCTACCGGTTTAATTTCTTTTCCTAAAAAAATTGGCAATTGATCCAATTCCTTCTCATTTTTAGCGACCAACGGATGTAATCCGACCGTATGGAAAATGTGTCCGTGGTTCCGTACAAATTCTGCATAGAATTCCCAGTCCTTGGGATGTGTCCCAACGGCCACCATCCTGGTAACCGACGCCTGTTCGGCATTGGCCAAAACCTCTTCTATTTTTCCTTCGTAAAAGAAATCATCGAGATGGCAGTGGCTGTCAATTATTTCCATTGGATATGATCCAATAATTTTGGGATCCATTGTCAACATCCATCAACATCCCATGCGACATTTCTCCACTTGGGGTAAACCTTCACACGGCAACGGCAAACATTACATTTTAATCTTTCCAGTCCAGACCAAGGCAACACTGTCCACCACAAACACACCGGAATTTCAATACCACAGAACCTTGACCTAAAAGGAAAACAGTGGAAAACTTAGATCCTAGAATTCTGACTCTCCGGTGGTAATAAAAATTGGATTATTTCGTAGAGCTTCCTCTTCCCCCTCTAACACACCATCATGGGTGTCGTCTCCGGTGGTAATTCCAGCAGCCAAAGGTCCTTCATGGGTAAAAGTTGGATCATTCCGTAGCGCTTCCACATCCCTTTCGATTAGTGTTCTTATGGGGAACAATCCTTTATTTTCTAACGCACTGTCATAGGTGTCGTATACGTATTCGCCGTCTTCGGCATATGGAAATTTGATTGCCACCATACGTCTTTCCACCGTCTTTTCCACCATCTTTCCTTCCACAAAATTCATCCCCTTTTCTTTCCCCCGAAAGACATGAACTTCATAACCTTCTTTTCTAAGATTTTTTACATAGTTATCATCCGGAATTACGCTAAATGGGACGCTAGTTGTAGTGTTTATATCCATAATTTACCTTTTATAAGTTCAAATCTCAATACTCCCTTCAAGGGGACCGCCCTTAAGGTCCTTCATGGGTAAAGCTTGGATCATTTTGTAGAATTTCCACCTCCCTTTCGGTTAGTGTTATTGGGGAAACCTCGCCCCATAATCTTCTGACGCACTGTCATAGGTGTCGTATTCTCCGGTGGTAATAAAAATTGGATTATTTCGTAGAGCTTCCTCTTCCCCCTCTAACACACCGTCATGGGTGTCGTCTCTGGTGGTAATTTCAGCAGCCGGTCCTTCATGGGTAAAAGTTGGATCATTTTGTAGGGCTTTCACTTGTCTTTCGTCCATTGTTCTTACTGGGACAAACTTTTTACCTTCCAGCGCACTGTCGTAGACGTCGTAGGTGTCGTAGAGGGGGTCGTACACGTCTTCGCCTTCGACATACGGATATTTGACTGCCACAATGCGTCTTTCCACCGTCTTTTCCACCATCTTTCCTTCCACAAAATTCATCCCCTTTTCTTTCCGCTTAAAGACATAAACCTCACAGCCTGCATCTCTAAACTCGGACACACGCTTATCATTCGGAATTGTGCTAAATGTGACAGTAGTATTTGTATCCATAATTTACCTTTTAATGTTGAATCGGAGAATTGACAATTACCACTGCTCCTTCCCTATCTTCTTTTGCCAAGGCACGCATGATAACTTATCCTCTCCCGGGAGGAGGAGAAATTTAATTTGTGTCAAAAGTCAATAAAATCCTTCGGTTTTTTACAAAATTGTGCCAGTTGAAAAACGAAGGAGGAGAAAGATCCTAGGGGTGGGGTTCCTTCGCCGAATCCTATCACCCTGCCCCATTGTGGAGAACGTGGACGATTCCGTCGATTACCCTTCGGCCGGCCCACCCGTGATTCCATGCTTGGAATTTTGCTATCTTTTTTCAAAATCTCAATGCTCTTTTTGTGAGGGCGGTCCTTCATGGGTAAAGGTTGGATCATTTCGTAGAGCTTCCACCTCTCTTTCGGTTAGTATTTTTGGAAAAAGCTTCATCCCATGATA
The DNA here is from genome assembly GCA_031258695.1 of Puniceicoccales bacterium. GTDB lineage: Bacteria > Verrucomicrobiota > Verrucomicrobiia > Opitutales > JAIRKQ01 > JAIRKQ01. The sequence continues at coordinate 9,243 of JAIRMM010000037.1, read as the reverse complement.
TTCTGACCCATTGTCATAGGTGTAGTATGGGCCTTGGGTATATGGAAATTTGATTGCCACAATACGTCTTTTCTTTTCCCTTTCTACGCCCATTGACCCCATCCTTTCCACCCTCGTTTCCGTCCGCTGAAAGACATGAACGTCAAAACCCTTATCCCTAAGATTTTTTACATAGTTATCATCCGGAATTGTGCTAAATGCGACACTGGTATTTGTATCCATAATTTACCTCCTGAATAAGTTTAAACGTGTTGAATCGGAGAATTGACCATTACCCCTGCCCCATCCATTTTTGCCAATGCACACATGATAATTTATCCTCTCCCGAGAGGAAGAGAAATTCAATTTGTGTCAAAAGTCAATAAAATCCTTCGGTTTTTTACAAAATTGTGCCAGTTGAAAAACGAAGGAGGAGAAAGACCCTAGGGGTGGGGTTCCTTCGCCGAATCCTACCACCCTGCCCCATTGTGGAGAACATGGACGATTCCGTCGATTACCCTTCGGCTGTCCCACCCGTGATTCCATGCTTGGAATTTTGCTATCTTTTTTCAAAATCTCAATGCTCTCTTTATGAGAACTGCTCTTGAGGTCTTTTATGGATAAGGCTTGGATCATTTCGTAAATCTTTCACCTCCCTTTCGGTTAGTGTTTTTATGGGGCACAACCCATAATCTTCTAGCACACTGTCATAGGCGTAATATGAGGGAAATCCATACAAAGATCTGATTACCACAATACGCCTTTCCGCCATCTTTTCTCCCTTCTTTTCCGTCCCCCGAAAGACATCAACTTCAAAACCATCGCTTCTAAGATTTTTTACATGGTCATCATTGGGAATTGCGCTAGCTATGACACTAGTATTCATATCCATAATTTACCTTTTAAATAAGTTCAAACGTGTTGAATCAAATAATTGACAATTACCATTGCTCCTCCCCTATCATCTTTTGCCAAAGCACACGTGATAATTTATCCTCTCCTGGAAGGAAAAGAAATTTAATCCGTGTCAAAAGTCAATAAAACCCTTCGGTTTTTTACAAAGTTGTGCCAATTGCAAAATGAGAGAGGAGGAGAACATCCTAGGGGGCAGGATCCATAAAAAACGAATTGGTCTCCTGGTAGTCGAAATGGGGTGTTGTCCCTAAAACCATTGGGCGCGGATCGAGCTTTTTGCCTAATGCTGTTTCTCTGGAGAAGGTTGTTGAATGAGAATGGGAGCCCGGGGCGAGTCCCGCCGGAAGCCGCATGGCACACCTTCTCCCAAGATTGTCCTTGTAAAAATGTGGTTTCCTAGCAATATGACGTGGAGAAGTTAGGTTCCATGAATAAATTTTTAAAAACGTTTCGCAGCATATTTGCAATTATTGTCTTATTCTTTGGTCAAGGAGCTTGCCTCCGAGCCATATCCGTCGCCGAAACCGAGAATAGCCTATTTCCCACCCGTGAAATGCGGGCGGAAACCATATATATGGTACGCTGCATGGAAGAACTGCATCTGGAACATAAGACAATCTCTCTGCTCGACAATAGGACAATCATGATTGAATTTTTGTCGGAATTGGACCACGGGAAAATGATATTTTTACAAAAGGATGTCGATGCCTTGGTGAAAAAGTTTGTACCGACATTGGACGTTTTCGTAAGTGGGGGCAGCCTCATGCCGGCGTTTAATGCCTTTGAAAAATTCAGAACGATTTTCTATGATCGGATGGATTGGATATTTGCAAAGTTGGATGAAGGGTTTGATTTTTCCAAGGATGATTTCGTTTCCCTGAACAGGAAAGATTGTAATTGGCCACAGACGGTGGAAGAAGCAAATATTTTATGGGAAAAACGTTTGAAGTTCGACGTCATAAACGAGGCAATAAGCCTGTGTAAACTGAATAGGTCAAAGGACAAAGACGGTGATTCTTCCGACAAAACGCTTATCCCCATAGAAAATTTTGGGAAAAACATTAGGGAAGTCCATGGCCAATCCGACCAATCCATGGAGAATGACGTCGAACAGTTTCTAGGTGAGGCGATGGTAAATGTTAAACGACGCTATGAAAATTTGCGGAGGACGTACAAGGATTTTGACTCTTGGGTACTTCAAGAGATGTTTTTGAACAGCATTTCAAAGATGTACGATCCTCACACGAGCTTTCTATCAAAGGATTCCTTCGAAGATCTGAGCACCCATATTCGTAACTCATTGATCGGGATAGGTGCTGAATTGCGGGATGAAAAGGGGGAGTGTACGATTAACAAACTGGTGCCCGGAGGACCTGCCAAATTGTCGGGTGAAATCAAGGTTGGGGATAAAATTGTCGCAATCGCCCAGGGAGATGACGGCGAATTTGTGGACATAGTTGGACTCAGGTTGTATAAGACGGTTAAGTTGTTGCGGGGAAAGAAAGATACGGTTGTTCGAATAAAACTGGAAACCGTGTCGGGAGATACCAAGGTCGTTCGATTGGTTCGGGACCATATAAAATTGAATGCTACGCGGGCAAAGGCTAAATACTTCGAATTAAAGCGAGGGGACAATGTTGCAAAAATTGGAGTGATAGAACTGCCATCCTTTTACGGCGATGCGAATCCAAATAATGAACAATGCGTGCATGCGGATAGGGACGTTGAAACGTTGTTGGAAATGTTAAAAGATAGAGGGATCGATGGATTAATTCTGGACCTGCGCCAAAATGGTGGTGGATTGTTAAATCAAGCGGTTTCAATTGCTGGACTGTTCATCAAAACGGGACCGGTGGTACAGGTGAAAGATTCCTTCGGTAGAATAGAACAGTTTTATGACGAAAATGATGATATTGACTGGGGAGGTCCCCTGATAGTCCTGTCTTCTTCGATGAGCGCATCGGCATCGGAAATTTTAATAGGGGCATTGCATGACCATAGGCGAGCAATAATTGTGGGGGCAGAAGCTACCTATGGGAAAGGGAGTGTGCAGATAGCATTGGACATGAACACATTTTTTAATTCTCTGAGTGGCAACAAGGACCTTGGAGCTGCATATATTACGGTGCAAAAGTGGTATTTGCCGACCGGTATTTCAACCCAGCTAAAGGGTGTTCCCGCCGACATAAAACTTCCCAGCCTCGACGAATGTTTTCATAAGCGGGAAGCGGATTATCCATGGGCCCTCAACTGTGATACGATTCCACCCATCGAATTTGACTATGACAATGGTTTAGAAAGTAATCGATGCTATGTGACCGACGATCTAATTTCTAAACTGTACGAAAAATCAAAGGTTCGCCAAAACTCCTTGGAAGAATTTGCCCTATGGAACAAACGAGTAAAACACTACGATGGTATCGTTAACAGAAAGGAATTTTCCCTAACAATTGCCACCCGGATTGAGGAAAACAAACTGGAAGATGCCTTTAACGATGAAATGAATAAGGAGATCAAGACACTGGCCAAACTTAAAAATTATTACTGCGAAGACATCATACTGCCCGATGTGGTACGCGATGACAGTGGCGATGTGGAAGAAAAGCCCGAAGAAGATATTGATGGCATAGTGATGTTCGACACAAATTTGAGGGAATGTGTGAGGATCACGGCCGATTGGATAGAAAACCTGCAGGCTGAATGCGTAATTGTGGACTTTTCTCCCCAGCAAGGTTTGGAAATTCAAACTTTAAAATAGATGAACCTTCTCCATACCATACATAGTCCACGGGATGTCAAAGTTTTAAAAAGAAATCAACTGAAAGAGCTGGCGAAGGAAATTCGGCAGACATTGGTGGATGTAACGGCAATCAACGGGGGACATTTGGCTTCCAATCTTGGAATCGTGGAGCTCACCATAGCATTACATCGCGTTTTCGATTCCCCCCGTGACAGGTTCATTTTTGATGTTTCCCACCAGACCTATGTACACAAACTATTGACCGGAAGAAATGATGCCAGGTTCCGTCAAATCAGGATGGGTGGCGGGTACAGTGGTTTTTCGGATCCCACCGAAAGCGAACACGATGCCTTCGTCGCTGGCCATGCGGGAACGGCACTGTCGGTTGCCCTGGGATTTGCCTACGCCAGGGATCGCATTGGCAGTCGTAGGGGTAGTCACGTGGTTGCCATCCTCGGCGATGGCTCGCTGACATGCGGAATGACATTGGAAGCGTTGAACAATCTGGTTACGGCGACCAAAAGATTGGTCGTGGTGGTTAACGACAATGAATTTTCCATAGATAGAAACGTTGGAGCCATATCCATCTATCTGAATAAAATTCTCATCAGTGGGCTCTACAGAACTGTTTCCGATGCAACCAAAAAGATGCTGGGGAGTGGAAAATTTGGGAAAGCTGTCCTGCGGGGTATCCGTAGGTTAAAACGTGCCATTAAAAGTATAATTTTACCAACCTCCTATTTCGAATACTATGGTCTGCGATATTTTGGACCCATCGATGGTCACGACATATCCAAGTTGGAAGAGATTTTAGAGTTTTGTAAATTTTCCAAAGTTCCGGTCCTTTTACATGTAAAGACCGTCAAAGGGTATGGGTGTGGGGATGCGATACACTTCCCCGAGAAGTTTCATGGGATTGAGCCCGGACGGGTATACGACGCCACCTCTTCCCAACCGGACACAATTTCCTACGGAGAAATTTTAGGCAAAGAACTGGCGAAGCTCGCCCGGAAAGATAGGACAATTATAGGTGTCGTAGCTGCAATGGCAAGGGGTACTGGATTGTCGTATCTGCGGGACCATTGCCCGGACCAATACGTTGACGTTGGTATTGCCGAAGAGCATGCCGTGACATTTTCGGCTGCCCTTGCCAAGTGTGGTATGCGGCCGGTTTGTGCCATATATTCCACATTTTTGCAACGGGCATTTGATCAGGTGTTGCACGATGTTTGCCTACAGAATTTACCGGTGATTTTTTGTCTAGATCGTGCCGGAATCGCCCTGCATGATGGAATGACGCACCATGGAATATTTGATCTATCCTATTTGAGGCTGATTCCAAATGCTGTCATTTTGCAACCCAAGGATGGTCAAGAATTTATAAATGCGTTACATTCTGCCTTCCAATGGCACTGTCCAGTTTTCCTAAGATATCCCAGGTCCTGTGACCGAAATGTTGACCTGAATACCGTAAAATTTTCCCAATATTTACCATTTGGTAAAGCAGAGAAAATTACCGAAGGTCGGAGGGTTTGTTTTCTTACGCTGGGGAATATGCTAGGTTTGGCCAATGAAGTCTGTCAAAGGTTGAAAAACTTTGGCATTCAGGGTGGAATCGTCAACATGATATTTGTAAAACCCCTGGACGAGGAAATATTGAGAGATATTGCCAAAAATTATGAACTCGTCGTAACCCTCGAAGATAACGTCTTGATAGGAGGATTCGGCAGTGCTATTTTGGAATTTTACAATGATAAGGCCATAAAAATCAATGTCCTGCGCCACGGCTGGCCCGATGAGTTCATAGCGCATGACACATCCCTCGATGTTTTACGTGTAGAACATGGCCTGTCGGAAGCAAATATCATGGACAAAGTGCTATCCATTTTAAATATTCATACTTCCTGAACCCCATTGCGGATTTTATACCACCCAATGTTCGGTGCAATAAAACACAACGCATCTCACCAGGGGAATATTTGGAATGGTGTAAAAAATGGACAGCCTCCCAATGCTGAAAACTATCCATTTTTTGTTTCGTTTAGGAGGGTAATTTTGTAGGCCGGCCGCCCATACCCATGCGAACTAATATCAAAATTTATTGCAACCGTACGGTTTTCTAACGGAATATCCCTGACGACTGCATGCCCATTGCGGTCCGCAATCGCTGCCGCCGCACGAAATTGATCATTTGTAGTGTTAACTGCAACCCTCTTAAAATATTCCACACTATCGGGATTTACCTTAAAAATTGTAGCCACATCACCCTCCCTACGCTCAAGAATTACAAAATTATTTAATTCACGTCCAACTCTCTTAAAATCTTCCATTCTATCCTCCTTTTCACGGAAAGGTAAGTATATCTAGCCAAAATGTCAACATTTTTATTAATTGTTGCCATCAAATGTCAAGTTGCACATGTCTTTAAAATAGGGCCATGTTTTTTAGAAAACTTTTTGCCTGTTCGGAATGGGGGTCTAGGAAAAATTCTTCCGTTGGACGATTTTCCACAATTTTACCACCTTCCAGAAATAGAATCCTGTCGGAAATTTTACGGGACATCGCCAGGTCATGGGTAACGATCAGAATTGCAATACCCTGGGATGCTATGTTTTTTATCATATTAACCACGTCGTTTGTCATTTCAGGGTCGAGAGCCGATGTGGGTTCGTCAAATAATAATACTTTGGGGTCCATCACCAAAGTTCTAGCAATGGCCACTCGCTGTTTCTGTCCACCGGATAGACTATTTGGATATGCCGTTATTTTATCCTTTAGCCCAAATTGCGCCAGCATGTCCAGTGCTATTGCCCTGGCCTTTTCCGTAGAAAATTTCCTTACGGCCTGCAAAGCATAGGAAACGTTTTTTAAAACCGTCATATGTTCGAACAGGCAACATCCCTGCTGGACTAGTCCATAATCCCCATGGCATGCTTTCTTCCCACGGATGCAAACCGTTCCGCGGGATATGTTTTCCAGGCCACACAATACTCGCATGAGGGTGGTTTTACCAGCTCCCGACTTTCCGACCACCGTGACGATTTCGCCACCGGAGATGGTAAAAGATATTCCCTGCAGAATTTCATTGGTACCCAACGTACAATGTAAATTTTCTACCTCGAGCATGATAATTTTCTTTCGATGAATCTCGCAATGCCGTTTAAAATCATGATCATGCAGTAGTAGCACAGCCCTGCGATGAGCAACGGTTCCAGATATAAATAGTGTTCACTTGACACAACGTTGGCTCGGCGAAGTAAATCCGACTCTCCAATTACGGAAACAATGGCGGATTCTTTGAGTAGATCAATCATTTCGTTTACCAGTGATGGCAGAACATTTCTTATTCCCTGGGGTAAAACAATGTCGCGAATTATCTGAAATTTTGAGCAACCCAAAACCTTTCCTATTTCAATCTGCCCAATGCTCACGCTTTGCATGCCAGCCCGCATAATTTCCGAAACATAGGCGGATGAGTTCAATGAAAATGTGATTATTCCCGCCATAAAAGCTGGGATTGGCCGGTGAATAATTTGCGGCATGGCAAAATAAACTATCGACAGTTGTAAAAGAAGGGGCGTTCCTCGAAAAACAGATAAATACAATGCTCCCAGGGCATGAAAAATTTTATACTTTGACTGCCTGATAATTGCGAGCAATGTTCCCCCGAAAAACCCGAAGAACATCGCAACAAGCGCATATTTTAAGGTTACTTTGGCACCCTCTATGATGTATGGTATTTCGCTAGATATCTGTTGGAATCCCTTGAAAATATTCATCGTGCAATATCCCATTTTATTTCCAAATCGGAGATTTTTCCGGTTTCTTTGAGTGATTCGAGAATTTCGTTAATTTTTGCCTTTAGGGGAGAATTTTTTGTAAATGCAATGGCAAAGGCATCGGAAAATTGAAGGGGAAAGGAACATAATTTGGGATTTCTTTTTGTCATCATATGTGCTTCGCCATTCCCTATTATAAGAGCATATAGGGTTCCATTGCCATTGGCGGAGTTTGAAATTTCGGCAATCATTGTTCCCACATTATCATACCTCTTTATTTCTATGTCTGGAATGTTAGCGGCCCGTATGTCGCTTTCATGGTGTGTTCCCAATTGTACTCCCACCGTCCTACCTTCCAACAATGCGATTGGAAATATTGCGTCGGTGTCTTTCATGTATGAAAACTCATCGCTATCAACTAGGACGGTAGCACTGATGTTATCCTGATATGGTATGGAAAAATCAACGTTTTCCCGCCTAGCATCCGTTGGGGTAATGGCAGCCATGGCAAAGTCACCCTGCTTTGACACCAAAGCAGGAATCAAAGAGGGGAACGGCATATCTTTTATTACGAGGGTTTTCCCCAATTTTTCTGCGATGATTTTTGCTATGTCTATGTCGAACCCTACAATTTCTCCCGACCGCGTAAATTCATAGGGAGGGTTGTCGGCACTCGTTAGTAAAACGATTTCATTCCGTTCAGCCGAATGTAGCAACATCGCCTGGAAGAAAAACATAATTGTAAACAGTAATTTTCTCATACTTTGCTCAGGAAACTATTTTCAACATGCATGTCAATTTATTTGCAATATGTTCCAATACCTTAGAAATTACTTCCCCAAGTGACCGTTGCTGATAGATATGGAAGACAATTTTTTTAAAAGAAAAAGTTATTCTCTCCCCAAAAATGGGATAATTTTATTTGGGATTTTCTATGTTTGTACGCTGTGCCTTGCCGCCCTGTTGGCACCCCTGTTGTTTTTCACGGCGAAGTTCCTAGCGAACAAGCTTCCGATGGAATTATTCCAGCATTTTATCGACAGGGGGTTCGGAAAGTTCTTTGGCAGGGCCCAACTAATTTCATTGGTCATTCTAATATTTCCATTTTTAAAAATCTGTGGTTTTCACTCCCTGGAAGACATCCACTTCACAAAAATACGTGGGCGAAAATTTTTACTAACTTTCAGCGGTGGATTTATCCTCACTTGCACGATATTTGCATGGCTGTCCTTCCACAATGTTTCCATATTTAAGCCCGCCGTTGGGAAAGTTTATTTCTGGAACCTTCTCAAATTTACCATGGGGGCCGTTAGCATAGGATTTTTGGAAGAAATTATCTTCCGCGGCACAATTTTTAACCTATTTTCGCGTAACCTCAACGCCATATGTTCCATTCTACTAGCGTCACTATTTTTTGCCCATTGCCATCTGGGTGTGGGAAATAATTTAAAAATTGATGTGGCCGATATTACAATTTTTTCTGGTTTTCGCTACATAATTCCGACAATGATGAGCATCGGACATGGATTTAACCCGTTGAATTTTCTGAACCTAATGGCTTTTGGGGTATTGCTATCGCTTCTACTGCTTAGAAGCAAAAGTTTGCTGTCACCCATAGCCTTTCACATGGGGGTCGTATTTGCTCTGATGAGTATTCGCAGCTTCATTGACATAGTAACCTTTGTGGATGGCAAATGTTGTTCCATTGGCATTTTGGACACCTGGCTATCGTTTGCATTGCAAAGTTTCGTGGCCCTTGGCTTGGTATTGCGGAAATGTGAAAAACTATGATTATTTCAGTTTACTCGCCACCCACGGGATTACCCCAGG
>JAIRMM010000012.1 GCA_031258695.1 Puniceicoccales bacterium | reverse complement strand
CGCCGATTTTATTTGCCTCTGCCCTCGTTCCCATTCCCTCCCTCTTAACCTTTTGATGGAGAACTAAATGTCCCTGCACATTTTGAGGCAATGGGTGGCACAAGCCTGCCCGGGCGAGTGGGCAGAGCCGAAAACGGGCAGAGCCGAAAGTGGGTAAGTCGCCTCTGCCCCGAAAATTAGCCCATGGGCGGATAATTTTTAAAAAAAATTGACATTATTGCCAAACCATGTAAACTGGATGCGTTTTTGGGAGGATATTTTTATGCATACTACAGTAAATGTGGCACGGGGCGACGCGACAAGCTCAACAAGCTTGCAAGATAGGAACAGTCGTATAAAAACCGCGAGTTCCATAGTGGCTGAATTCCTAGGCCGCATGGGTAATGCGCAGGGAGGAAATTTCGATCTGAAGCGAGCGAAGGATTTGGTTTCCCGTTTAGCGGTACCTACGGGTCCTCAGGGAACAGCAGATGCCCCCGACGTCGAAGCTCTGGTAACAGAGCTGGAAGATCTGGCCAAAAATATCCAGGATGAAGAAAGTAAAATTGAACTTAAGACGAAAATTTCTGCCAGGCTAAAAACCTTATTTTCCGGTAAGGGCGCCTATGAGGCTGCAATTGCCAAGAAAGTTTTCAGTAAAATTAAAAATGAGTCGACGAAATCTACCCTTTTGGCGTTGACTTTTGAGGCTGCCGTATCGTCGAAAAGTTTTAACAATACGCAAGCCAATGTACAAACTGTGCTAAAATTTTGCCAAGCGGCGAAGGTCGATGAAAATGCCATCGTTAAATCAATCAACACCATACCTAACCCCGACGACAAGGCTAGGGTTTTGCAAGAACTAGGATCTGACTTTCAATTGAACAATCTAAGTCCTGACACGGCTAAAGGTCTTGCCCAAAAACTGACTGAGGCTGGATCGAATGGGGCATACTCTTTGGCGACGTTGTTTGTGAATAACCATCTGAATCCGGAAAATATGCCAGTATTTACAGGCAATGCGGCTAAAAGTCTTATCCTGGGTCTGGCCGTTACCGGAGAGGAGGGGGCAACCTGTTTACAGCAGTTGCTCGCAAATGGCAAATTGGATCTGGTCAGTATGCCAATTTTTCAGGACAATGAGGCCAAAAGTCTTGGCCAGAGTCTGTCCGCTACCGGAGAGAAGGGGGCAACCTGTTTACAGCAGTTGTTCATAAATGACAAATTGACCAACCTGTGCTTTTTAGATGCCAATGCAACTAAGGATTTTGCCCAAAAACTGGCTAATGATGGACCGGATGGAGCATTCCATTTGGCGAAGTTACTTATGAATAGCCATCTAAATTCGGAAAATATGCCAGTATTTACAGGCAATGCGGCTAAAAATATTGTCCTGAGCTGGGCCAAAATTTCTCATGGGGAAAAATATCTACAGCGGTTGCTCGCAAATGACAAATTGGATCTGGATAGTATGCCAAATCTTCAGGACAGTGAGGCCAAAGATCTCGTCCAAGACCTGGCCACTGACGGGGAGGGGGGGTTAGAATGTTTAGAACAGTTGCTCTCGAAGCTGCCTGATCTTCAGCCTACTACGGCCCGACGGGTTGTCCAGAATCTGATCGAGGCTGAACCAGATGGGACAAAATGTTTAGTGGAGTTGTTCAAAAATGGTAAACTGAAAAACCTTAGGCTGATGGGTGTAAGCTCCCAAGATGTCATAGAACTGCTTGAACAAAAACCGTCCAATGTAAATAAGCTTGAAAACTACCTGTATCCATGCTAGCACCGAATGAACCTAAGGTGGCAAACCGGGGCGATGGGCAGAGGCATTGCCATCCTGCATGGCCAATGTTTTTCTCCGGGCGATGGGATTCGATCATCCTTCTCCCTTTATAAAATGATTTGTTCAGGGGTATGGTTATCTTACCCAACAAAGGCACATAGATAGCAACCAAAGAGAAATGTACTACCACCAAATGCTATTTTCAAGCACAATAACTACGGCCCAAACCCTCCACGGACAACTCATGGACGTCCCATTCTTCCTTTGCCCACACCATTGCCGTCCCTTCCATCGGAAGGGTGGATAGGGAAAAGTGGACATATGCTTTGGGTCAAAAAATATTACCGTCGATCGGCATCCAACCTTCGGTCTGCAAACCGACATTCCTGTTTTTTACACGGGTATATTTTCTGTTCATTGCTCATAGCAGCGGGATTAATTTATTTATCAGCTCCACGCAGCGGCAGCTATACCCCCACTCGTTGTCATACCAACTGACGAGCTTGAAAAACTGATCCGATAACCCAATACCCGCCCCGGCATCGAAAATGGACGACAGTGGGCAATGGATGAAGTCGCTGGAAACTACCTCGTCCTCCGTGTACCCCAGAATACCTTTCAATTGCCCTTCGGAAGCCTCCCTCGTTTTTTTACAAATGTCTTCATAGGAGGTTTTCTTTTCCGTCCGGACCGTTAAATCGACAACGGAAACCGTCGGCGTAGGAACGCGAAATGACATGCCGGTCAGCTTTCCCTTTACTTCAGGCAGGACAAGCCCGACCGCCTTTGCCGCTCCCGTGGTCGACGGGATAATATTTATGGCAGCGGAACGGCCACCCTTCCAATCCTTGGCGGATGGGCCATCCACGGTCTTCTGCGTGGCGGTGTAACTATGTACCGTCGTCATCAACCCCTCGATGATGCCAAAATTATCCAGGACAACTTTGGTTATCGGAGCCAGGCAATTGGTCGTACAAGAAGCATTGGAAATGATATTATCCGCCTTGGTAAGCGTTTTGTCATTTACACCGATGACAACGGTTTTTACCCGATCTCCTTTGCCCGGGGCTGAAATGATGACCTTTTTTGCCCCCGCCCTTAGGTGACCTTCCGCCTTTTCATCCTGCGTAAATAGCCCCGTGGACTCGATAACGATATCCACCCCCAGGTCCCGCCATGGCATCGCCGCAGGCCCTTCTTTTATCGCCAGGCATTTTATTTTATGCCCATCCACGACCAAATTGTTGTCCGTATCGGAAGACACTTCGCCCCCAAACTTCCCCTGCGTTGAGTCATATTTCAACAGGTATGCCAGATTATCAGCGGGAACCAAATCATTTATCGCGATGACGTTTATGTCTTTTCCAAACTTTCCAGAGTCGACCAACGCCCTAAAAACCAAACGCCCGATGCGCCCAAATCCATTTATTGATACATTCACTGCCATAATTTTTCTCCTTAACTGGGATTAGATTAATCATCGGTGTTAACTTTTTCAAGTCTTTTGGTTAAAAAACTTGGACTTAACCGGCCTACTAAATTTTAGCTCCCCGCAGAACTGTATTGACACACTAAAAATCAACGGTAGGGTGGTTAAAATCATTTGTGGGTCGGTAGCTCAATGGTAGAGCAGTGGCCTTTTAAGCCATTGGTTCAGGGTTCGAGCCCCTGTCGGCCTACCATATTTTTAATGTGCGAAGTTTGAAATAAAAAGCCCAGGATGTCGTCCTTTGAATGGTTTATGGAGAAAAAGACATGGGTTTTCGCATGGTGAAAACGATGTAAGCTCGACAACATCCCCCGTTCCGGAAAGAAACATTCAGTTTTTAAAAGGAAAAAAACCTATGATTTTTTGAACCGCACGATCCGCAGTTTCCGAACCTGTGCACCACCCGCCAACCACTCCTCCCCCTATCCCATACGCCCCCGGAAGAATAACATTCTACCGAGGGCTGGATGGGATTGGGATGGGAGAAAATTCTAAACGAACAAAAACCGAGCAGCATTTCGCTTACGCTTATTGGCAAAGTTCCTGTGAACAATGTTTCTCTTGGCTGCCTTATCTAGGGCAGAAATATATTCCATTGCCACATGCTTAACATCCTGCGTGCCTTCCGTTGCAATTCGCAACTTTTTCGCCAGCGTTTTTAACCTACTCCGGACACCACAATTCTTCAACGCTCGCCTTTGCGACTGCATTTCTGCTTTTCTTGCTGCTTTTTTATTAGCCATCTAGCACTCCTTCAACCAAAACAGATCTTCACGCTGTACATTTATTTTTTAATGTCAAGCAAAATTTTTATACCACCAAAATTTTATCCAAACAAGTATGTTCTTTTCCTACCATAAAACGAACGGCATGGTCCCGAACATAACGCATGGACCAACGACCGAAAAAACATGTCCGAAGCACAGTCGGCAAGAATTCGAAATATTTCTTTCGCTGTTCTTTCGACGCAAGGCTTTTCTTTGCACACATTTTTCCGCCCATATGAGTATCTTGTTTTGCGTTTCGCACAAAAGTCAAACTATTTTTTCTAAAATTTCTAAAACATTTAAAATTTTCGCAGCTGCCAACGTTTTCCACCGAACATGTTAATAACATGGCAATAACAGATTAATTGTTCAAAGTATTACCACCAAAGTCCGGGTTTTCAACAGAGTTATTAACATTTCCAAATCCAGGGAAGCCCGTTCTTCCCCGGATCCGGACTCCCCATTGACATATTTACACCGCATAATAATAATAACATATGAATTTTTCCTAGTAGTAGTAGTAATATGACATTGTGAATTTCGAAGGTAGGAAGATACTCCGCGGATGGATGACCTTCGTTTTCAGAGAAGCAGAGACCTGGTATCAGTGAAGCAATTCGCACAAAGCAGATTGTGTTCTAAATTTTTGTTCGCTTTTGTTCAATCAATCACTATGAAGGCGCATGTTCGTAAGTACTGGAAAGCTTGCACGCAGAAATTTTACGAGAATTAATATGGATATTGGCCAAAGTGACTATGATTCAACGAAAATTCAAAAGTTGGAAGGACTTGAAGGGGTAAGAAAACGGCCCGACATGTACATCGGGGATACCAATGAGCGGGGGTTACACCACTGCGTATTCGAAATAGTGGATAATTCAATAGATGAAGCGTTGGCCGGATGTTGCAAAACCATAAGGGTGGGGTTACACGTCGATGGTTCTTGTTCCATCGAGGATGACGGCCGGGGCATTCCCGTGGACATCCACGAGAAGTACAAAATGCCGGCATTGGAACTGGTGATGACAAACCTCCACGCGGGTGGAAAATTCGGAAAGGGAGCCTATCAAGTTTCTGGGGGACTACATGGGGTAGGTGCGAAATGTGTCAATGCGGTTTCGGAGACGTTCGACGTCGAAGTGTGCCGGGATGGGCATGTTTATTCCATGAAGTTTTCGCGGGGTAAAACCATTGAAAAACTTAGGATAGTCGGTGATAGTCAGAAAACGGGGACCAGGATTACATTTTTGCCGGATGCGGAAATTTTTCTGACAACCCGGGATTTTAAATATGAAATTCTGGCAAAACGGTTGCGGGAACTGGCATTCTTAAATCCCGGCATTCAGATCACATTGAACGATGAACGCATAGAAAAATCGGAAGTTTTCCGCTTCGACGAAGGGATTAAACAATTTGTATCATTTTTAGACAGAGGAAAGGTTGTCCTACACGACGGGCCGATCCTTATCCACGGTGAAACCTCTCTGGATCCCGAAAAGCCGGAATTGAAAACAATCGTCGACGTTGCTTTGCAATACAATGATGGCTATTCCGAACAGATTTATGCCTATGCGAATTCGATTTACAACGTGGAGGGGGGGACCCACCTATCGGGGTTCAGAACGGCTCTGACGCGGGTAATCAATGCCTATGCAAAGTCGAGTAACATGCTGAAGGATAAGGATCCCGCAATTTCAGGTGACGACGTTCGGGAGGGATTAACGGCGGTAATTTCCGTAAAAGTTCCCGATCCTCGGTTCGAAGGTCAAACAAAAACGAAACTGTCGAATGGGGAGATTGATGGCGTTGTGCAGAAAATTGTTGGGGATAACCTGAAATATACTTTCGAAACCGATCCTGCGTTGGCCAAAAGGATAGTCGACAAATGTATCAATGCTGCCCGTGCCCGCGAGGCTGCCAGAAAGGCCCGGGAAACCGTGAGGAAAGGTGCGCTGTCGGGCGGTGGATTGCCAGGAAAATTGGCAGATTGTTCGGAAAAGGATCCGGCCCGCTGTGAACTATTTATCGTCGAAGGTGATTCGGCGGGGGGTTCCGCGAAACAAGGACGGGATAGGAAGTATCAGGCAATTTTACCCCTGCGCGGAAAGATTTTGAACGTCGAAAAAGCCCGGTTGGACAAGATGTTAAACAGCGATGCCATTCGCACAATCATTACCGCCTGTGGAACAGGCATCGGTTCCTCGAACGATGTGGGGGGGTTCGACGCCAACAAATGCCGCTATCACAAAATAATAATTATGACCGATGCCGACGTGGACGGTTCCCATATTCAGACATTGCTGTTGACATTTTTTTTCCGGCAGATGAAGGAGCTCATCGAGCGAGGATACATCTACGTCGCCCAGCCACCTCTGTACAAAATAAAAAGAAAACGCAGGGAACGGTACGTGGACAACGACGACCAGTTGAATAAAATTTTGCTTGAACTTGGGATGGAAGATATGTCCCTGGTCCGTGCCAGGGACGGGCATGTGTTCGCCAAGGATCATGTTTCTGAAATCGTCGATGTTTTTTCTCGGCTCGAACAATTGGGCAATGGAGTTCTCCGCCACGGATGTTCATTGCCGGCCTATTTGGACGCCCATAACGTTGAAACCAAAACCCTGCCGCGTTACGTGGCGAAAATTCGTAGGGGGCACGAGGAAGAATTTAAATTTTTGAAGGATGAAGAAAGCAAGGCGGAATTTTTTCTGGAAAATGCCGTGGATGATGGTGAGTTCGATGGTTCCACAACCCGCGACATTGAAGTGAATGGACAGAGCGTTCGCCAAAGGATTTCCGTGTATGAGATCTATGGAGCACAGCAGATGTGTGAACAGCTGCGAAGACTGGAAGAACTCGGCATTGATATCACAACGTTTGAATCGACGGGGCAGCCGAGGTATTTTTTGAGTGAAACAGGAACATCCGATGGGAAAAAATCCGAACATCTGGAAATATTTTCCGGTCTCGAGATGGTGGCCAAAATTCGGGAGCTCGGCCGCAAAGGTCTAACCATACAGAGATATAAAGGTTTGGGGGAAATGAATGCGGATCAGTTGGCTGAGACCACCATGGATCCGGGAAAACGCCGCCTGTTACAAGTTACCATTGCCGATGCTGCCATCGCGGAAGCGACATTTTCCATGCTGATGGGGGAAGATGTGGAGATTCGCCGCGCATTCATTGAAGACAATGCATTAAACACTCTATACTTGGATATATAAGATGGACACGGAAGAAAAAATAACAGTTACAAATATTACGGATGTGATGCAAACGTCCTACATTGACTATTCGATGTCGGTAATCATTAGCCGTGCACTTCCCGATGTCCGGGATGGCCTGAAGCCGGTACAGCGAAGAATATTATATGCCATGCTGAGGGAAGGCCTAATGTTTAACCGTCCATTTGACAAGTGCGCCGGTGTGGTTGGAGAAGTTCTTAAAAATTATCATCCCCACAGCGATACGGCTGTCTATGACACCCTTGTGCGTCTAGCCCAGAATTGGGTGATGCGCTATCCTCTTGTTTTTCCCCAGGGAAATTTTGGATCCGTGGATGGAGATCCAGCCGCAGCCTACCGCTACACGGAGTGCAAACTGCACAATATTTCCGAGGAATTATTGCGGGACATCGACGAGGATACCGTCGATTTCGTCCCCAATTATAAGGAAAGCACGACGGAACCGAGTGTTTTACCATCCGCGCTTCCAAATTTGCTAATAAATGGGTCCACGGGCATTGCCGTTGGGATGACCACCAATATTCCTCCCCACAATCTTTCTGAAATCATCGATGCGGCATGTGCCATCATCGATGAACCAAATATCAACGTTGAAGAATTATGTAACATCATCCACGGTCCCGATTTTCCAACGGGAGGCGTTGTGGTGGGTATGGAAAATGTCAAGCGCTATTTGACAACGGGACGCGGCATAGTAAGGGTTCGTGGTGTTACGGCGATCGAAACCTTGCCCAGCGGGAAGGAGCAAATTGTCATCACCGAAATTCCCTATGCCATTAATCGGGCAATGTTGGTGACAAAGATCGCCGATTTGGTCAACGAAAAGATTTTGGACGAAGTCAGTGATTTGCGGGATGAGTCGGATAGCCGGACCCGCATCGTCGTCGAATTGAAACGTGATGCCATGTCCAGTGTCGTGGTTAACAAGCTGTTTAAGCATACCCAGTTGGAATCCTCGTTTGGCGTGATCATGTTGGCCTTGGACAAATTGCGACCGAAGCAAATGAACATCAAAGAGATGTTGGAATGCTACCTTGAACATCGCCAAAATGTCATAACCCGCAGGACGGAATTTCGCCTAAGAAAGGCAGAAACACGGGCACACATTTTGGAGGGTTTTATAATCGCCCTGGACAATTTGGATGATTTTGTGCATATCATTCGTAGGTCTGCCAATCGCGATGCGGCCAAGATGGAACTCATCGCCAAATATCCCATTTCCGAGCGGCAAGCGGACTCAATTTTGGAGATGCGGCTTTACCAATTGACCGGCCTCGAGCGTAGCAAAATTGAAGATGAATACGCCGAGCTGAAAAAATTGATGGATTATTTTCGAGATATTTTGGCAAGCGATGCGAATTTGCTGGCGTTGGTGAAAAAAGAACTTCTCGAAATGCGTGATAGGTATGCATCTCCGCGGCTAACAAGGGTCGAACATGAGGCGGGAGAATTTAGGATCGAAGATACCATAGCCAACGAATGTTGTTTGATTACCGTTTCCCACAATGGTTTCATTAAGCGCACGCCGGCGAATTTGTACCGTTCACAGAAACGGGGAGGCAAGGGAGTCATTGGAGTCGGCCAACACGAAGAAGATTTCATAGAGCACATGTTTATCGCAAATACCCATGACAATTTGATGTTTGTGATGGACAGCGGGCGCGTGTATGTCGAAAAAGTCTATGAAATTCCGGAAGGGTCGAGAATTTCGAAGGGTAGGGCATTGGTAAACGTTCTTGAGATGCAGAAGTCCGAACGGGTTGCCGCCATGATCTGTTTCCAGGAATTTTCAGAAAATCAATTCCTGGTAATGTGTACCCGGAATGGTGTTGCCAAGAAGACATGTTTGACGGACTATAGAAATGTTCGCCGGGGCGGTATCATCGGGATTAACATCGATGAAGGGGACGCTCTAATTGAGGCCGTTAGAACAACGGGGAATGACGAGCTCGTGATTATTACTAGAAAAGGCATGTCCGTCCGATTTAACGAGAATGACCTGCGCGACCAGGGGCGTGCTACCCGTGGTGTTCGTGGAATCACACTCCGGGATGGCGATGAGGTCCGGGCGATGACCGTGGTGGACAATGGTCAGACCTTCCTTCTAGCCGCTGAAAATGGGCAGGGGAAACGGTCCAAATTTGAGGAGTATCGCCTGCAACGGCGGGGAGGTTCTGGGGTCATTGCGATGAAGCTTCACAGAAATGTTTGCATCGCCGCTGCCCTGACCGTTTCCGACGACGATGAGATAATGATGTTGACGAATAATGGGCAAACGGTCCGTTCTCCCGTGAGTGATATCCGGGTGATCGGCCGGTCGACGAGTGGGGTCCGCCTGATTACCCTCGAACAGGGAGATAAATTGATCGGAATTTCCAAAATCATAGCGGTGGAAGAGGAATAGATTTTCCCCGGCCATCGAAAAACTGTCCTCGACGGTGGGGGACCGATAAATCTTCGTGGGGTCATATCTTTTTCTCTAATCCCATTTTTAGCTTGCGCAGTGTAAAATTTTTGTCACAATTTTTCCAAAAAGGAAAGGACGGGTCAAATGGGTGGCAATTTAGGTGTAGTTAATAACCAGCCCAACGTTCAGGAGACGGAAGGGGGCGGAGGTCCTTCGCAAGTGGAAGGGTGTCAATCCACCCGAGTCTCCTCTCCAAACTTGAGAGTCCGGGAATCGTGTACCGGTTCTACTTCACTGGGACAAAGAATAGTGGCCGCAGTAACTTCCGCAGCAACTTCCATAAAGCAATTTTTTACACATCGTACGGAAAGGCCAGTGGTGAGCAGTCCAACAGTTTCAGAGGCGGACCCGTCAAGCCCAGAGGCAGCAGATGCAGGGTATCAAAGTGCGTCCGTGATTGTCGGTGAAACACCCCTAAGGATATATGCAAAAAACGAAAGGACCCTATGCGAAATACAGGGCATTTTGAGCCAGCCGGACCTGATGAGTGGTGAAAAAATAAACGCCCAACAGGGGTTTGTACAAGGAAACCTTGACATGCTTGGCTTTCACGAGAATACCGCAAGCAAAATATCTGGTGGCTTTTGTTGCGCAGGAGTGAATTGTGGGGAATATGTGAAAGGTAATGAGGTAATGAGGCAGGCAGCTAAAGGGAATGGGGATGAAACGGAGAGGAATAAAGCCGGCTCATTCCAATCATGTCAGCCACCGGACAAGGCCAGAATAGCCGGAGCCAAGGCTTTTGTGCAGGTAAATTCTTGGCTCCAAAATTTGACGAAATGTGCTACCAAATGTGTTAATGCTAGTACAATGGGCAAAGGCGGCAAACAAAAGGCTGCTAGAAAGCAGGTCATGGAAGAACTTCTAGATATTTGCAACGAGCCGGAGCATCGGATTACAACCTTGGAACGGTGCGTGGGAGGAAATAACATAGTGTCAGGTGGCAGAGTCTATGATTCTTTGCTTAGCGGACCAGCAATAGCATTGCAAGGAATGCTGCAAGATTCTGAGAGTAACATTACGGCCGATAGGCTAAAAGAGCTCGCAGGAGACCATGGCCATGAATTTGTCGAGAAATTGGTAAAAACCGCCTATCGGACTTTCCCTGGTAGTGTGGATAATATGCGCCCGAAACTAAAGGCTGCCTATGAGGCATATTGTCAACAAGCCAAGGAAAAGCCCACGAATTTGGATGGGCTACTTTTTAACGATGAGCTGAGAGGTTTGGTAAGTTTGATGAGTGAAATCACTGACGAAATAACAAAAAACCTTGGATTGTCATCAGAAAACAAAGAAAAAATGCAGAGTTTCCGAAAAGAGCTAGAACAAAATTTTCAAACATGGCTTAGTGCCGACAACAAAAAAGAGGAAGACGACGGTAGCATCACCATAGATCTTGGCCATATAAGGATCATGGTCAATGCAGAGCAACTGAAGGAAGTAACCCTGCAATCCTTGACGGCTTTATAAAAATAGAGAAGAAAAACGCGAGGGGGCGCAGGCTAATCCGGGATGGCGATGGGGTCCGTGCGATGGCGGTGGAGGACCGATGAAACTTCGTGGGGTCATATTTTTTTTCCCAGATCCCATTTTAGGCTTGCACGGTGTAAAAATTTTATCACAATTTTTCCAAAAAGGAGAGGATAGGCAAAATGAATAGAACAGATAACGATTCAACGGTCGGAGAGCAGTTCTGTGAGTTGAATAAGGCAAACGAAGGCGCTCCGCATGTGGGGGAACATCCCGTTGGGGCCACGGGTAATAGCGACCAGCCCAGTGAGACAGTCCAGGCACAGCGTACCGGTTTCACCGCATTGATAAGCAGAGCAGTCACGGCCATAAAGCAATTTTTTACACACCATACGGAAAGGCCAACGGTGAGCCAATCAGTTCCAGTATTTGATCCGGCTTTTGAAAGCTCTGAATACACAAATCCTCTGGTTGAGGAGGGGGAGGATATTTTCGATCTTGATGAAAGTAAAGAACTTGATGAAGAAGGAGGTGTGGACGATGTCAGTGGAGAGGAAAAGAAAGCAGAAACTCCAGCGGCACCGGCAGCAGAAGCATCAGCAAAGGCTGAAACACCAGCAACGTCAACTCCGGCAACACCGACGACGGAAACACCGGCGGCGGAAACACCGGCTGAAACACCGGCGGGAACATCGGCACCAGCGGAAACACCAGCCCCGGCAGAAGCCCCGGCGGCGGAAGCCCCGGCACCAGCCCCGACGCCGGCACAAACGGAAACGCCACCGAAGGCATCTTCAGGGAAGCATTCCGTGGGAAGCACGGTAAAACAATTTACGGCAGCAGTGACAAAGACCCTAACTTCGGCGGCATCTTCAGTGAAGCATGCTGCAGGAAAAGCGGTCAAACATTTCACACATCATACGACAACGCCAGCTAAGGCAGCGGAAACACCGACAGCGGAGGCACCGGCGGAAACGGAAACAGAAGCCAAAGCGGCAGGGTATAAAACGGCATCTATGGATGTTGGTAACACACACGTAGAGCTATGTGCAAAAAAACCAGAAACTTTAGGTGAAATTGCAAAAATTTTGGGGAATTCGAACCCGAATTGGAATCTAACAGGCGAAACTATACCCGTAGGGGACGACATTCAAAAACTTGGCTTTTACGATGAGAGCGTAAGTAAAATGAGCGGCATTTGTATGTCCGGATTCACCGTAACGGGGTATATAACAGGCAATGAAAGTAAGAGGCAGGAAGCTTTACGGGGTAATGAACAAAGTAGAGCGGAAACCGGTACATTTCAATCATGTCAGCCACCGGACCCAGCCAGAATAGCCGGAGCCAAGGCTTTGGTAAAGATAGATTCTTTGGTTCAAACTTTGAAAACATGTGCTGCTAGATGCACCAGCACCGGGGACGAACAAGTTGTCAACGAACAAAAGGAAGCTAGAAAGCAGGTCATGGAAGAACTTCTAAACATTTGCAACGATTCGGAACTTCAAGTTGCAACCGCGGAACGGAGTGTGGGGGGAAACAATGGATACAAGAGTGGCGGCAGGGTCTATCAACCTTTGCTTGTCGGATTATCAACGGCATTTTCGGGCATACTGATGGATCCCAACACAGCTAAAATTTCGAGTAGGAGGCTACAGGAACTCGCAAAGGATCACGGCCATGAGTTCGTTGAACAACTGGTAAAAACCGCCTATCGGACTTTCCCTGGAAAAACCAATGACCGCCAGGAACTAAAGGCTGCCTACGAAGAATATTGTCAACAAACCGGAGAAAAGCCCACGGATTTGGATGGGCTACTTTTTAACAGAGAGCTGAGAAGGATGTTAGAAGAAACGAAACAATACACTACTGAAATAAACAAACGCGAATGGGCAGTAGGTACGTACAGCAAAGAAGCAAAAGAAAGAGATAATATGTGGGAGCAGCGAGGAATGCTGGAAATATCATTTCAATACATGATTAATCCTGCTCTTTCGAACGGTAATTCGTGTTTTGGCGTAAAGGAAGACGACGGTAGCATCACCATAGATCTTGGCCACATAAAGATCATGGTCAACGAAGACCAACTGAAGGAAGTAACTCTGCAATCTTTGATGGCTTTATAAAAATAGAGAAGAAAAACACAAGGGGGCGCAGGCTAAACATAGCGGCGGGGTGATGGGGTCCGTGCGATGGCGGTGGCTGACCGACGAATCTTCGTAGGGTCGCGCATTTTTCCCCGATCCCATTTTAGGCTTGCAGGTCTAATTTGAGCCGTCGTCGTAGGGCTGGTTATTTTGATTGCTCACCAACCCCTTGGCTTCCAACGTTTCCATGATCCTCGCCGCCCGGTTATACCCGATCTTTAACCTCCGCTGGAGGAAAGATATGGAAGCCCGGTCATTGCTGCGTATGATTTCCAGCGCCCGGGGGATCATGTCATCTTCCCAATTCCCATTGTCCAATTCGGTATCAGCATCTTCCCCACTTTCCACGAGGGCATGGATGTCCATGGCATACTCCGGATCTCCGTTTTTATCGTGTAGGAAGTCTACGATTCTGTTGATTTCTTCGTCGGAAACGAGAGCACCCTGGGCACGCAACAAACCGCTAGCCCCCGGAGGTTGGAAGAGCATGTCACCTCTCCCGAGAAGCGCTTCCGCCCCTCCCGCATCGAGGATCGTCCTGCTATCGACCTTTGATGCCACCTTGAATGCAATGCGGCTTGGCAAATTGGCTTTGATGATGCCCGTGATGACATTTACGGATGGGCGTTGGGTGGCAAGGATCAAATGTATTCCTGCCGCCCGGGCTAGTTGGGCGAGCCGTGCCACACAGGTCTCTATGTCGGCGGGGGCAACCATCATCAAATCGGCCAACTCATCGATGATACAGACAATGTATGGCATTCTTTGTTTGGGAATATCGACGTTTTCTGGATTTTGGGGAATGACGGTGCTCATGGCAGAACGTTCTTCGGGGGAAAGAGACCGATCAAGCTCTTCGGCACGGGCAACGGCGTCGGCATTTTTCAAAATCTTAGCGTTGAAACCGGCGATGTTGCGAACCCCTAGCCGGGCAAAAATTTTATAGCGGAGTTCCATCTCGGAGATTAGCCATTTGAGGGCGTTGGGAACTTTCTTCGGATCCGTCACCACGGGGATGAGCATGTGGGGCAATTTGTTGAACACCTGCATTTCTACGATTTTCGGGTCGACCATGATAAACCGCAAATCATCGGGGGTGGAATGATATACCAGCGACGCAATGATTGAGTTTATGCAAACGGTCTTCCCCGACCCGGTTGCGCCTGCGATGAGCAAGTGGGGCATTTTTGACAAATCGTTGATCATGGGCTCACCCGTTGTTCCTCGCCCAAGAATAATGGGAATATCCGCCTTCATGGCACGCCAATCATTGGATTCTAGGATTTCACGCAGACATACCATCTGGGGATTGCGATTGGGAAGTTCCACACCGACACACCCCCGGCCGGGGACGGGAGCAAGGATACGGACGGATTGGGCCCGTAGATTTAGGGCAATATTTTTGTCCAGGTTGATAATTTTTTCCACCCGCACACCCGGCGCAGGAGAAATTTCATACCTCGTTATTACGGGACCGATGTGGACTTCTCCAGCATGTACGGCAATTCCAAATTGGGCGAGGGTATCGACCAGCTGTTTGGAAACGGTGGCATGGTCGTCGTCGCTGGATGTCTTTTTTGCCCGCTGTAATAGTTCCATGGGAGGTAAAATGTAATCACCTCTGGGCACCCCATGTTCATGGGAAGAAGGTTTGTCGGCCGTATGTCGGTCACGTTTGTTAGAGCTTGTGTTCGTTTGGGGAATATGCCCCCTCCCCAGGCGGAATATTTTTCGCACTACCCATGCCACTGCGGAAAAAATTTTTCCTATGGTCCATGCCATTAACTTGTATAAAGCCGTGGAGATGAATTTTAACCCCCCCCAGACGATGGTGCGAAAATATCCGTAGCGTTGGATATTTTTTTCCAGTGCTCCGTCCAAAGATAGGCTCGCCGTGAATATGTATAGGGATGACAGGATAAGGAATGAGAATAGTAAAATGGCACTTCCCGTGGAGGCAAATATTCTTTCAGCCATATGGTGAAACGTAAAGTACCCAACCGTTCCTCCCAATCCCGCAGAGAATTTATTGTTCGAAAATCTTAAAAACGTTTCCGTCGACAGGCAGTACCTTTGGACATACTCTAAAAGTCCCGTTGCGCTGGCAAACATTATGACTAACGCGACGATACGCCCTTTGTTTAGAGGTTTTGTTTCGGGCATGAAAAGCATGTGGGAAATGATAAACAGTGTGATCGGTATTAGCCATGCGGCAAAACCGAAATATCTCATGGTAAAAAATACCACATTGGCTCCGAATTCTCCGATAATATTTTGATCCACCAATTGGTCATCGGTGCATGTGGTGACCAATCCCGTTTGGTTCGGAGAAAAATCAATGAATGCAATGAGCAGCAGTACCGCCAAAACAAAAACTATCGCACCCCATGCCGCATGGCGCTTTTTCTCACATTTCTGTTTTTTTTGCCAAAATTTCCGTTCTTTTTTCGACACCATCGCCCTCCAAAAAAAGATTTTTCCTCCGAGAGTCAGCACTTTTATTTGGGCGGAAGGCTTTGAAAGTACGCATGGGAACCCTGTCCCCACGACCGCCTTTGCTCTATTTATCTGCGAATGATGATTTTTATACATTTTTTTTAAAAAGAATACAATCTTGGGCTTGCAATTGTATTCAGTTTCATAAAAGTATTGATTTATGGGAAAAATCGTACACCATAATAGATTAACGTCGGGACGTATTTGAAAATGGATTTGCATAAACATGTGGATGAACTGTTGAAAACGATTGGTAAATCGTTGGATCTGCCCGGCTTGGCTCTCGATGAAAATGACCATTGCGTACTATTGTTTGATGATAAGGTCGTTTTAAATATCGAATTGGACATAGAGAAGGAATTGTTGATAATATATTCCTACATTGGCGAGGTTCCCTTTGAAGGACGGGAGATAATTTTTGAGACATTGTTGGAGTCAAACCTTTTTTGGAAGGGCACGCAGGGGGCTACCATAGGTATCGATAAACAAACCCAAACCGTCGTGCTAGCATTTCCAATGGAGCTTCCCCTAAAAAGAAAAGAAAGTTTTGAAGAGAGATTGGCTCTCTTTGTAGAAATAACTGAAAGTTGGATTTCCCGACTGGAAAAAATGTCTACAGATGCGGAGTTAATTGCGAACGAAGAGCAATAGTGTGAAGATTTGCAAGTTGTTTTTCGTCATGAAAGTGGGGGGTTATTGAATGAGCATAATTGCTACAAAAAGTGGCGCGAATAGAGCGGATAAGGGGTCTGAGGTGTATCGGTCTCGTTTTTTGTCCTATGAAGCGATACAGTATAAAAAAGTTGACAACTCTCCAGGGTTGCTGGGAGCTGTTACGACTTCAGTTTCTAGGCGTCTTTCCTCTCGAAAAGTATCCCAACCTTTAGAAAAACAATCAATCTTTCCAAAATGTCGTGGCCAGCTATATTTGTTCGTTGGAAATGGCGCAAAATTCCGACGCCTGCCAGGTGTACAAATTTTTAGCAAAGAAAAAAGCTAAATTTTTAAATTTTAATAAAAAATTTTGAAATTCGTATAAATTGGTTCCCAAACGGCGTTTAATTTTGCATGGATACGAATTTCGTGCGACTTGCCGGACAATCTCCTTCTTCGTCAAAAGATGAGTTGCTAAGGTCGACCATTAAAGCATAACTCACCGTGATGATGAATAAAAAACAGAGGAATCCGGATGACAAAAATCCAAAGTTTAAACGCATTCGGTTCGTTAAGAAATTCCTGCGCCACATGCCCCGGAAGTCGTCCATCCACAGATATCCCGTTTTGAAGAAATTTGCCCATGCGGCCCGGAAAAGGTCCTATCTGTGGTCATTTAGGGTCTCGGAGGTAGTGCCGGCATTTTACATCGGATGGATAATAACCCTGACGCCACTTCCCTATGTGGTGCACATCATTGTTGCGTTTTTTGCCGCCCTGATGTGTCGGGCAAACGTAGCCATTCTGATGTTTTTGCCAATTCTTTCCAACATCGCCACGTTCCTTTTCTTTTGGGCTGTGACCTATAAAATAGGTGCCTGTGCGGTGCGGTGGCTTGGGACAGGTACGGAAATGCTACCGGTGATTACAACCTTTGATAAAAATGCGATTCTGCACTATGGCAAATTTACCGTTCGCATATTTGCCACCATAACCCTTGGGGCGATAATTTTGGGACCGATTTTGGGGGCAATTTGCAGTAAAATTTACGGATATTATGCCAAAAAGTATGCCCCCAAGGCCCGGGTTCAGGACCCTTATGAATTTAGATAATTACGATTTGCGTTATAACTAGTTCTATTCTCGAGACGTCGAAGACTTTTACTTTATTACAAATTGTTTTGCCATTTTAGCTAAAATCGCTTCAATTGGCTTTCAGGTATGGACGAACTATCTCTACGCAAAGAATTGACGAATAAATTTAGTAGCATGTTCTTATTCGACAACCTATTCAATATTTATCGCTTTCAGGCCGAAAATGACATGTTTCAATTTGAAATTTTAAGCGATGGTGTATTTTCCGCAGATCCGACGGTATTTGTTAGCTCATTGCTTTGTCCAGTTGATTTTGGTGAAGAACATGATGCAATTGAAAAGTTGGCAAAAGCCTTGGCTATGAATATGTATTTTGTACAGACAAACGGGGCAAGTATCGGGTTTGAGCCTGACACACTGCAACTGGCCGTATTCGAAAATATGGCCCTCAGCAAGCTCCAATCGGCAGAAGATTTAGTTGAGTGGCTGACGAAATTTACGAATAAATTTACAGGAATTCGCGATACATTTTTTCAAGTGCAGGAGGCATAATTTCTAAAATTCGCAGGCAAGGATGGATAACGCAAATTTGACAAGATTAACGGGAGATTTTCGACTTCCTCTCCCCGGACAAGAACAACCCGGGCAGCCGGCATTAACTCCAGGAACTGTCGAGGATAGAAGCTATCCTACGGCATGTCGAGAATATGTCAGAGGCTGTCAAAATTCCCCAATTCGCATGCTTAAGAGAATTTCTTCTTCTTCGTCTGGCCCATGGGAAAAGCTCATATTACTGATCTGCAATTTGATCTATGGGAAAACAGACGTTAATCAAAACCAAATAGGTCAAATAGAAAACAACAAACAATTAATAAGGACCCCTCAAGTTGAATCCCCCAATCTCAGAGGGTCCATTGAGGGTCTGCCATTTGATACAAACGATGTTCAGGATGCGATAACCATCTCCGCCATTAAATCTAGACCTCCTGATCTTGGGGAAGCCTCTCGCCACATATTAATAGGTGATCAATCCATTTCTGACAGAATTCCGGATGATGACCAAGCGAAAGTGAGAAGCTTTATTGGTAACCTTAAGGAAAGCGGTATGTTTTCTTTTGAAGATGGACTGATAAAAACGAAATCCGGATTGCAGGTAGCAGTGACCTACAACTCTGAAACAAAAAAAATATGCATCTACTACCATGGGACAAAATTTTCTCTCCAAGGGAGAGGAAAGCATACAATACTCGCAGACCTACAAATAGCGACCGGCGGTGTCCATAAAATGTGCTGCGAGGCCGTTATTTTGGCAGACTGTGCAGCCAGAGCGTTTGGATCAGGCAAAACTCTGCTAACCGGACATTCACTCGGGAGGAGCCTGTGTCAATTCGCCTCAGCATCACTAAAGCTACCAGGCATTTCTCTTAATCCGGCTGCCGTTAATGAAAATTTGCTACTGGGATTGCCAAATGAAAATTTGCGTTTTGCTAAGGAAAGCGGACTACAAATATCGGTAAAAGGGGATATGGTAAGTGGTAAGCTGTTTTCTGGTAGAAACAATGGTGGGTGTACACAATTGTTTGGGAAGAAAGTAGTTTTGCCACATAATGGGAAGGGAAATCCTCATATGCAATCGGCATTAAAAGAAGCATTCTCGGCGATGACATCTCAGCCCGTTAGAGAACCACCACCTCATACAATGGCATAGTTGATTCAATCTTTGTTCCCAAAGCGTTTACAAAATTTCCTTTTTGCGAAGAGAAAGCCTGTTGCTTTGTTCGTTGTTGCTGTTCCGCGCTGTTTATTTCCATGGCCCCCATGGATGGCAGGCGGTTAGATCTATTCGAAACCAATGATGTCGATGCCGAATTTGGTAGCACAGTCTAACACATTGTTTTTGTCCAGGATTATAACATTTTGCGCCTCCAAAGCAGCATACTTTACCCTGGCATTGTGTAGGTTTTTCAACGTTTGCATGCCAAAAATGGGCACGTCAAAACGAAAGTCTTGCTGATATTTGGCTGTTTTTACAAAAATGGTATCCTTCAAATTAAATTTTCCCGTCCGATTGATGAGGTCATCGGTTCCTGCAAAATCTTCGACTGCCACGATGGTTCCCCGGTGCACGATGACACTTTGCCCAATATTCAGGCGGGCAATTTCCCGGGCGGTATCAATTCCCAGTTGGAGGTTTTTTCCATTGATTTCCAATTTCCTAGGCGTCATGGGGCCCTTGGTGGCAAGATACTCCTCCATGAAGGAACGAGCATCCAATAGTTCCACGCCGATGTTTACAATTTCTTTGGCGGTGGCTCCGAAGATGGATTCGGCGTTATGTTCCTTCAGTGTCATTAGCATCCTGAGTGCTTTGAGGTCCGGCAACATCCCCCGGAAAAGCTTTTTGGGTTTTACCTGGCCAGCCATGATGGCAAATTTTACACCAAAACGTTCCAACGCTTTCAACAATTTCGACATCTGGCCAACGGAAACTTTTGTGACATTTTGGGCAGGAAAACCATTGAGCCACCCAATGTCTACGTCATCGTCCACGGCGACGACGACGATATCGTGCCCAGAAGCCACGATGTTTTTGGCGCATAGGATTGGATAATCTCCGCGCCCTGCGATGAGGGCAATGGGTTCGCCCTTTGGTAAATTTTTACGGATAAATGCCATTCAATTTCTCTGAAAATTGATAAATTGTTAGCATTGACAACAAAAAATCACATCCAGCTGGATTCTTTTTGCATCCTCTGCCGCACAGCTTCGTATAGGACAATCGCGGCTGCGTCGTTGACATTGAGGGAATCGCTCATCCCTTTTTGTGGAAGTGCAATGGGCATTACCCTATCATTTTTTAACCAGAAATCTGACAGTCCACCATGTTCGGATCCAACGACGATAGCCGTGGGAGACGTAAAATTTTCATGGAAATAAATATTTTTTGCGGATGGTGTTGTGGCGAAGATTTGGACGGCATTTGCTCCCAAAAATTCCAATGTTTCTTCATTGCCTGTGACAACCGTTGGCAAACTGAAAACTGCCCCCTGGGATGCCCGAATAACATTGGGATTAAAAATGTCGGTTACGGGGTTGCACAAAATTAACACATCGGTGCCGGCAGATTCCGCCGAACGCATTAGGGCACCAAGATTACCGGCTTTTTCAATGCTTTCTGCGACCAAAATAAGGGCATTGTTTGATAGCTTGACATGGGGGAAATCCAAGTGCCAAAATTTGGCCAGCCCAAGGATGCCGTCACAGTTTTCACGGCAACTAATTTTTTCAAAAACTTCGTCGCTTACTTGGCAAATTTGAATATTTTTGCTTTCGGTACGTTGGATTAGGTCCCAGGGGGCGAGATCTTTGAAAAACTTTTCACAGAAAAAAATCCCATCCATGGGAATATCATTGTCCATGGCCCGTGATAGCTCGCGGTAGCCTTCCACAAGGAACATCCCATGACGGTCCCGTTTTACGCGGTCCCGTAGTTTGCATAGAAATTTTATTCGATCATTTTGTCTACTTGTAATGATTTCCACGGGCGTACTACCGATTAGCAAATGCAATATCCTGAATTTTTTTAGCGATAAATTCAGATGCTCCGCAGTTGTTTTTATGCCATTCTTGCAATTTTTTAGCAAAGCTTTGCCTCTTGTCTTCATCCTTTGCGAGCATGGCTATGGCCATGATTGCACGGGCTGAATCTTTAACTTTGATAACACACTTGGAGTGTTCCAGGGATAGGCAAATACCCTTAAAATTGGCCATCCTATCGCCGTAGACGATGGGAATACCATAGCATGCAGCATCCACGGGGGATTGACCACCGGCATTCGGAGCCAAACTTTTCCCGATGAACGCCAGGTCGGCAATCGATGTCAGCGTTTGTAGCTCGCCCGTGGTATCGGCCAAACAAATGTCAACTTCCCCCTTCGCATTGCCTTTAGACCGTTGATGCCATTTGAAGCCGGATGCTTTCAATAGGTCAATGATTCGATTGCGCCTTTCCGCATGGCGAGGGACAAGCAATAATTTCCACCGGCCGTCGCCATTTCGGCACCTCTTGAGTGCCCTAATAAGCATTGCTTCTTCCTGGGGCCAGGTGGATGATCCTAGCAAAACTAGGTCATTTTTCGTAAAACCAAGGGTATGCCTGAGGGCCGATGCTTCCGCCGAATCCAACCGAGGGATCCTATTGTCAAACTTCATATTCCCCACAATTTTTATGCGATCCGAGGCAATCCCTATTTCATGGCAACGGTCCGCCATTAGCTGGTCCGACGCCAATATGTAGGAAATATTGTCCAGGGTCGGTTTTGCCAAATTTGGGAAAGCTTTGTAGCGGGCAAATGTTTTGTCTGAAATACGTGCATTTATCAGGATGACTGGGACACCACGCAAATGTGCCTGCCAAAGATGTTCCGGCCAAATTTCACTTTCCATGAGAATCGCCAGGTGGGGAAAAATTCTTTTCCAGGCCAGCCAGCTAAACAACCAAAAATCAAAGGGAAATAATCCCACGAATAGTATTTTGCTCGCATACATCCGACGGGCTAGCTCATACCCCGTGCTGGTCGTAGTTGTTAGAACGATTTCGTACAAGTCAGACCCCACGAGCAAATTTATCAGTTTTTCAAGTGCTTTGACTTCTCCGACACTTACGGCTTGTATCCACAATCGCTTTTTGCCGAATTTTCTTTTCGGAAGCTTTTTAAACAATCCAAAACGATACTTGAAATCTTTTTTGTAGCCACCTCTTTTTATCATGCGATAGGCATAGTATGGCATGGCAATGAGGAAGCATGGAATAAACAAAAATCTATACAATAAAATCGTCCACATGTTTTAATCCCTCTTTTTAACTTTTTGAGCCTATCCCATTCGCAATGGCATGACGACATATAGGAAATCTTCTAGGGTCTTAAAAACTCCAGCACTTAATTCATCCTTAAATTCAAAAAATACTTCATCCTGTGTCAGAACCTTCAATGGGTCGCAAATAAATACATGGTTGAATGCGATTTCGATCGGTTTCCCTTCGTAGACAATGGCAATCTTTTCATGGGCATTCCCGTATTCTTGGCTTTCGGCGGATATCTCCAGGGTATTATTTTCGAAACGTAGTTTGACTAGGTTTTTTTGGTCATTGGCAACGATTGCTACCCTTTGAATGCATTCGAGGGTAAGCTGGCGATCGAGTTTTACACGATTTTCTGCCCCCTGGGGGATGATCTGACGAAAATTTGGGTAGTTGCCTTCAACGATTTTGGAAACCACCTTGATGTCACCCATTAAACCATCCTGATTTTCTTTATCCACGGCAATTAGAAACACAATTTGGCGATTATCGAACAGGAAGGACACATCTTCCCCCTGGCCAAGGAGTCTTTCAATTTCCCGGATTGTTTTGCTGGGAATTATTACTCCCTTTGTGTTTTCTACGCTCTCAGCTATCTCCCTGGATACCAGACTCAAGCGGCGACCATCCGTCGCAGCGAATGTTAGTTTGTTCTGGTCGAAACAAAAGTATACGCTGTTTAGGATAAAACGGTTGTCATCGTTGGACTGGGCAAAGGAAACATTTTTTAGCATTTTTGCCATCTCCGCCTGCTGCAATTGTGTTTTATTCAACGGATTTGGTTCATTGGTGGTTGGGAAATCATCCGCCGGCAGACCCATGATTTGGAAGTTGGAACGGCCGGAAGAAATTTTCACCGTCGTACCGACGAGTTCCACCACGACGGTATCCCCTGGCAGGGAGCGAACAATGGCGGCCAATTTCCTTGCCGGAAGTGTTATTTTGCCTTCAATTTCGATTTCCGCCTTCACCTGGCAATGGATGGAAATGTCCAAATTGGTTGCAGTGATTTTCAGTCTACCGTCGACACAGTCCAACAACACATTGCTTAAAACCGGGATAATTGCCCGTTGTTCAACGACGCTTAAAACTTGCTGCAGGCCGTTAACAAACGTAGTCTTTTCTATGGAAAATTTCATAATAAATTTTGAAAAAGATGGGGTTCTTTGTTATTTTTTTGTGATCAAATGACAAGCTGACATTTCATTTTGATAAAAATTATTTATGGTGAGCAACATTACGAAAACTTATTCAACATCCGAAATCCGGGCACTGAAAGCGAGATACGATAAATTATTGGCCGAGGTGAGTCTCCATGACAGGCTATATTATAGGGAGAACAATCCTAGAATTTCTGATTTTGAATATGATTGTTTGAAGTCTGAGGTGGAAAGGTTGCGAGAAATTTTATCAGTTTATGCAGTGGAGATAGAAGATACGGCCATCGGGGATGATAGAAATTCCGGGTTTCAATCATTTGCCCATCTGTCCCCCATGATGAGTTTATCAAATACCTATTCCCGGGAGGAACTGTTTCAATTTTCTAGCCGCCTGGAGGCTACGCTTGGCCAACGAAAATTTTCCTATATCATCGAACCAAAAATCGATGGTATCGCGATCAATTTGATCTACAGGAGGGGGAAATTTTTTAGGGCACTGACCAGAGGGAACGGTACGGTAGGAGACGATGTCAGTGCGAATATTAAAACAATTAAGGGTTTGCCATTGGAAATCGAAAACCATGCCGAAGCCATTGAAATTCGTGGGGAAGTTTACATGGACAAACAGACTTTTATTGGGATAAATAAAATACGGGAGGAACAGGGACTTGAACCGTTTGCCAATCCGCGTAACCTGGCTGCCGGGACCCTAAAGACCCTTGCCATCGATGAAGTTGCCGGGCGAGATTTAAAATTAATTACCTATGCCGTTGGCCACTGTTCGGAAAAAATTGTAAATCTCCAAAGTGAAGTTCTAGAACTTTTGAAAAATTTCGGGTTTGCGTCCCAGGAAAAATACTGGATGGCTAAAAATATCGAAGAAGCGTGGAAGTTTGTCGAAGAACTAAACGAGACGCGGCATATCTTTCCCTACTGGACCGACGGGGCGGTGTTGAAGGTCAATGAATTACAACTTTACGAAATTTTGGGGGCAACGGCAAAATCTCCACGGTGGGCCATTGCCTATAAATTCACCCCGGAACGCGCAACGACAAAAATCAAAAATGTCGTCCTGCAAGTCGGCCGTACGGGAATAATTACCCCGGTGGCAGATTTGGAAAGCGTACAATTGTCGGGCACAAATGTTTCCCGGGCCACCCTGCACAATGCCGATGAAATATCGAAAAAAGATATTCGCATTGGAGATTATGTGACGGTGGAAAAGGCGGGGGAGATAATCCCTGCGATTGTAGCCGTTGATGGTACGAGGCGAAGCGCAGATTCCATGCCGTTTGTTTTCCCCAAGACCTGTCCATCCTGTGGATCGCAGTTGATACAGCTGCCCGGAGAGGTTGCCTGGCGATGTCAAAATTTGTGCTGTTTGCCACAAATCCAAAGGCGCCTGGAACATTTCGTTTCACGGACAGCCATGGATATTGACGGATTGGGTTCGGCCATAATTGAAAAACTAATGGCGGTAAAAAAACTAAACAATATCGCCGATATCTACCGCCTAACGTTTGATGATTTGGAACGTTTGGAAAAATTTGGAACCAAGTCGGCTTTGAAAATTTTGAGCAACATCGACCATAGCAAAAATCGGCCCCTTTGGCGCCTGTTGCACGGTTTCGGCATTTTGGGTATTGGGGAACAAACGGCAAAGATTCTAGCGAACCATTTCCACTCCCTGGACAATCTGATTGCTGCGACGCCCGAAGAGTTGGAACAGATCAGCGGTGTGGGGATAAAATTGTCCCATGGGATAGTTTCATTTTTTAGGGAACAACATAACGGGAACATCCTCGATGATTTGCGAATGTTAGGGGTCGTTCCCGGCGATGGGCGTTTGGAAATTTCACGGAATCAAAATTCGAAATTCTACGCGAAAAATTTTGTCCTAACCGGCACATTGTCATCCATGACACGCCAAGAAGCAGCTGAAAAAATCGAACGCCTCGGCGGTAATGTTGCCAATGCCATATCTAGGCAAGTGAACGTACTTATTGCCGGAGAAAATTGTGGTTCAAAATTGGGAAAAGCTCAATCTCTGGGCTTGGAAATCTGGAACGAAACCGATTTATTGGAGAATTTGAATGGGGTCGTGGCATAAAAATTGCTTGATTTTGACCCAAAATGGTGTGAATATTGCATCGACACTTGCAAATTATACCGCAATGCGTATCATGTGTCCTTTTGAAAAAACATGAATTCAATGGTAAATTTAACTCCGCGTGCCCAGCAGATCCTCGCGATGGCTAGGCAGGAGGCAGAGCGATTTGGTCAATCTGTCATTGGGCCTGAACATCTCCTGTTGGCTCTTATGAGATTGCCCCAATGTATCGCCATTAATATTTTGCGGTCCATGGGAGTCGACCTTGGAAAAATTCGTGCCAGGATCGAACAGTACCTATCGACGGCCAACGGAGATGCTCAAAATGGGTCCAACATTACGCTATCTCCGCACATACAAAAGGTTCTCCTGGCAGCGGCTAAGGAGGCGAGCATGTTACAACATCCCTACGTTGGTACCGAACATCTCCTGCTGGGAATTTTGCGCGAGGATGATGAGATTGCAGCCAGGTTGTTGGCGGAAGCAGGTGTGAAGATGGAAAGCTGCCGACAGGCGATATTATCGGCCCTTGATCCCAACTTCGTTGGCATAGACGAAGGGAACAATGACGACGATGATTTCCATTTCACATCGGAAAAAATATCCGACAAGGACAACCAATCATCGGGCATAAAAACACCGGCGTTGAATACCTTTGGCCGTGATCTGACCGAAATTGCAAAGGAAAACAAATTAGATCCCGTGATTGGTCGAGAAAAAGAAATTACGCGGGTATTACAAATTCTATGTAGGCGGTCAAAGAATAATCCCGTTTTAGTTGGCGAAGCGGGGGTGGGGAAAACGGCGATAGCGGAAGGGTTAGCCCAGGCGATAGCCTTTGGCAAGGTTCCCGAAGCCTTACTCAATAAAAGGATCATTTCCATCGACATAGCCCTCATGCTGGCAGGAACAAAATATCGGGGACAATTTGAAGAACGTTTAAAGGCTGTCATGGAGGATATTAAACGGGCAAAAAATGTAATATTATTTTTGGACGAGCTACATACGATCGTCGGGGCAGGGTCATCGGAAGGGGCCATGGATGCGTCGAATATCTTGAAACCGGCACTGTCGCGGGGAGAAGTCCAATGCATTGGAGCGACCACCCTCGATGAATATCGCAAGCACATAGAAAAGGACAGCGCGCTCGAACGCCGATTTCAACCCGTACAGGTCGAACCCCCAAGCATTCAGGATGCCATTTTGATTCTGCATGGCGTCAAAAAGTGCTACGAGGAACACCATGCCGTAAAGTATACGGATGGAGCAATTGAAGAGGCTGTAAAACTTTCTGCAAGGTATATCCAGGATAGGTTTTTACCCGATAAAGCCATTGATGTCATCGATGAAGCGGGAGCCAAGGCGAGGTTAAATGTATCCACCAATTCTCCGAAAATGGAAAAATTGTTGAAAAAGATCGAAGAGGTACATTGCGAAAAAGAATCGGCGATCGGGATGCAGAACTTTGAAAAAGCTGCCCAATTGCGGGATATGGAGAAACAGCTAATCAAAGAGAAAGAGAAGCTTTCTCGCCAGGCCCAAAGGAAATCGAAAAATAGCATCATCACAGTTGACGTCGATGCCATTTTGGCTGTCATCGCCGGTTGGTCGGGGATTCCAATTACACGCCTTGAAAAGAAAGAATCGGAACGCCTGCTACACCTGGGTGAGACATTGAAAAAGATCGTAATCGGCCAGGATGAAGCCGTCGAAAGCATCGCCTGTGCGATCCGCCGTTCACGGACGGATTTGAATGATCCCAACAAACCAATTGGGTCATTTTTATTCCTCGGTCCCACGGGGGTGGGAAAGACCTACTTGGCCAAGATGCTGGCTGAACAGATTTTTGGTAACAGGGACGCCGTTATCCAGATCGACATGTCCGAATATATGGAAAAACATTCCGTATCGCGAATGGTCGGATCTCCTCCGGGGTACGTGGGCCACGATGACGGAGGCCAGCTAACGGAAAAAATTAGGCGCAAGCCCTATGCGGTCATTCTCTTCGATGAGGTGGAAAAGGCCCATCCCGACGTTTTACAAATTTTATTGCAGGTTTTGGAAGATGGCCATATGACGGATGGTCAGGGGCGCAAGGTGGATTTTAAAAATACGCTTTTAATCATGACGAGCAATGTCGGAGCCGAGATTTTGCAAAAGGATATGGCCCTTGGTTTTGTGGCGGATCAAAATACATCCCAAAGTTTTGAGCGGATCAAAATGTCGATAATCGATGAGGCCAAAAAGACATTTAAGCCCGAATTTATCAATCGGTTAACGGATATGATCGTGTTTAAACAACTTGACCATGAAGCTTTGCAAAAAATCGTCGACATTGAGTTGGACAAGGTCAGCAAGCGTGCCGTCGAAAAGGGAATAACCCTGACCTTTTCCGATGATGCGAAAGGTTTCCTCGTAAAAAATGGCTACGACAAGAAGTTTGGTGCCCGCCCACTGAAGCGGGCCATCGAAAAAAATGTCGAAGATCCCCTTGCCGATAAATGGCTGAGCGGTGAAATTTCCACCGGAGCAAAAATTACCATTTCCCACGAAAAGGATAGCGAAAAGTTATCGCTACATCCGGCTAAGTGAAATATTTTTTGGAAAAATTATGGCATGCCAAAACCGCCTTACCCCACTTGATGGCAATCATAAACAAATGTCATGCCAGCATTTCCGTGGGTAGTTTTGGAAGTTGCACGGGTTGAGCCTAGCCTTATTTTCTTTGGTTGGTAATAGTATTTACATTTCTTCGCCCACATATTTGCGATCGCACAAATAATTTCGTTTTTGCGAAAATTTTTACTTTCCTTTGACATATGAAGAACTTTTGCTACGTTTCCGTGGCATGGACGGCAGAACGTTCATTGATAGCAGTTATAAAGGGGCGACGGCCGTAAGAAATTTTGTGGATCGAAAGTCTAAAAGCCCTGAGTTTGATTGGTATCAGCGAACATACGCAAACACTGTTCTTCGTAGGTTCCTCAAACGACATGGGTTATTGGACATGGGGGGATCCTATCAATTGGACCGAGTATCGAAGGGACGGACCACGGGCCGGGGTTTGGAAAGACAGACTTCATTGGACCAAGTCTCAAATAGGTGGGCTACGCTTGATCAGGACACACAGGATCAAATCGACCGGTTCTTGGGTGGTAATTTACCCGATGCGGAATTGCCGAACTTGAGTAAAAAAATTGGCGATATCATGGGTCAAATGGATGTTAGGAGTCCACAGCGTAACGCTTTGATTGCACTTTCAAATTACATTGATGCCCAAGGAAGCATCGCATTGGGATATACCGAAGATGTTTCAATTCCCAAAGCCCCAGGCGGTACTGTTATACCTGCAATTGGATGGCTACTATGGTCAGTTCCATCCGCCGGATTCCTAACGTGGGGAGCGATTTTTGGGAAACGCGTTCAATATGTCTCTTCCCAAGGAGGAAACATAACATTCATACTTCCCGAGAGTAAGTATGGTCACACATTTACCCCACTGGGAGTATGCACATCATATCGCATTTGGAAGGAAATTTTGAGGCAAATTGATTCCATGGGTCCCAGTTCTGACTATAAACGTACGCTGTCCAAGGTTATGGAAGATGACATTCTATCAAAGATAGATGATGTGAAGGATTTTAAAAAACTTTATGCCTATCATGTGTTTCGTCAAGTTTATGCACTAAGCAATGAGCCAAGCAGTCCAATTGCTAACACTCCCATTGACAAATCAACCATTGGTTCACGCGTCGAATACGCTATCAAAGCATTGGTTGCCGGAAATAGGAGCGATTTCGATCAATATGGAGCGACAAGCCATTTCGAATTCGTATACTTGCTAGAGGCGGGATATAAATTTAGAATTGTTGGGTCCGAGGAAAGAATTCAAAGTTTTGTGGATTTTTCGACGGACGAGCAAGAATTTCATAGCAGATTTAGAGCATTAATGGCAGAATCCACTTAATGGCAATCATAAACAAACGTCATGCTGACATTTCCATGGGTAGTTACTTTCTTTAATTGGTGATAATGTTTGCATTTTCTATTTCTATATTTGTAATTATATAAGTAATTTTACTTTTGTCCCTTGACAAACGAAAAATTTTACCACATGTTCATAGGCATGGGAGAAATAACATTTCTTGACAAAAGTCATGCAGGAGCGGCGGCTCTAAGGGCTTCTATGGAGGCAAAGTTTTCGGATAGGTTTTGGCAAATCGCATATGCTGACACTGATCTTCGTCAGTCGCTCATAAGGCAGGAGCTACTTTCCCGAAAATCGAATCAATTGGATCTGGTACCAGAGGCACAGCCTCTAGTCCAGGGCTTAGGAAGAAGTGTCTCTTTGGATGATTTCGTAAGGAGGCAGGTTAAGTTTGATCCAGACACAGAGGATCGAGTCAGGCGATTGTTAGATGGTGAATTACCCGATGAGGATTTGCCGGCCTTGAGTAAAAAAATTGGTGATATTATAGATCAAATAAGTGTTAGTAGCCCACGGCGTAACGCCTTAATTGCACTTTTAAATTACATTGATGCCCAAGGAAGTATCGCGTTAGGATATGCCGAAGATGTTTCAGATCCTAAAACTCCAGACGGTAAGCGCATACTTGGAATTGGATTTGAGCTATGGTCGGTTCCATCCTCCGGATCCTCAACGTGGGGAAGCGTTTTCCCGGAGCGCGCTCAATATGTGTCTTCCCAGGGAGGAGACATAACATTCATACTTCCCGAAGGCGAGAAGGGTCACACATTTACCGCACAGGGAGCATACGCATCATATCGCATTTGGAAGGAAATTTTGAGACAAATCGATACCATGCCTGAGCTTGATTATAAACCTATACTGTCCGTGATTATAGAAGATGACATTTTGTCAAAGATAAATGATTCTAAGGATCTTAGAATGATTTATGCCCATCATATATTTTGTCAGGTCTACGGGGCAAGCAATGAGCCGAGCAGTCCAATTGCCAGTACTCCAATTGACAGACCAACCATTGACCTACACGTCGAACGTGCTATCAAAGCATTGAAAGACGGAAA
The DNA here is from genome assembly GCA_031258695.1 of Puniceicoccales bacterium. GTDB lineage: Bacteria > Verrucomicrobiota > Verrucomicrobiia > Opitutales > JAIRKQ01 > JAIRKQ01. Next base: position 29,099 of record JAIRMM010000012.1, on the reverse strand, counting down.
AGTGAGCAATTCAAATCAACGTGGAGCGATGAGCTATTTCGAACTTGCATACTTGCTAGAAGCAGGACATAAATTTAGAATTGTCGGGTCCGAGGAAAAAATTCAAAGTTTTGTGGATTTTTCGACGGACGAGTCAGATCCCGACGAGCAAGAATTTCGTAGCAGATTTAGAGCATTAATGGCAGAATCCACTTAATGGCTTGCCAATGGTTCTATTTTTTTGATTTTTAGAGGAAGATACAATGAGTAATCCAGTAAGAATTAGCTATAGGTATGAATCTGTGCAATTGGTAGATAACGCAAAGGAAGGGTTATCCAAGGGAAATGTAGAGCTGATATGCGAAATTGATATTTCCAATATGGGAGCGTATACCTATACCTACTATGACTTTGTGGATCACAAACCCCATATGCTGATCGGCCAAACCGATGAAGAATATTTCTGGAAATTCAATGAAGCAATGCAGGAGCAATTATTTGATCCGTTGTTTGCAAAAAATTTGCAAAACAAATTGGTCGATGGACATTCCTCCCAAGTCGAAAGGTTGACTTTCTGCAAGTTTTATGAAGATGGTTTAAAAGAACAAAGGGCAGTGTTTGCATATGATGACTACAATCACTGGCAAGAAGTCCCGCAGATCATACGACTCACGAGGCTTGTGTTTGACGGATGCCTCGAAGAAATAAAGAAATCAGCATTGCGAATGAAATAAGTCTTGCTGCTGGAAAACCAGAAAGCCTAGGAATAGAGTCAGACTTAGAGTTGCTTCCCGTGTGCTAGGGAGTAATTCTTGATGCCATGGAATTACCCGGGGAGAATTGCCTTGGTTGCCACTGCACCAACAGCTAGGCCGGCAGCTGTAACAAAAGTTCGCCAAATCCCCGGACCTTGTCGTAGTTGTCCTTGAAGGCTATGGAGGTTGTCATTGAGTGCTGCCAATGACTGTCTTTGACTCTCAATCGTTTCCCGCTGTTCCTCCATGGTTTGTTCTTGCATCTGGCATTGTATTCGCAGTGTTTCATTGGTTAATGCCAACGAATGAAGATCTCCCTGTAATGTTCCGAGTTGAACCTCAGTTTTCTCCAAATTCTGTTCCAGTGTGCCTTTTTCTAGGGTTAGTGTCTCCAGGGATTGTTTTTCACGAGTAATTTCAGCTTCCAAGGCTTGTATTCGCCCTGCGTTGTGCTTTGATTCCGTTTGCTGTTTTTCCTTGAGGCGAGCAATTTCTTGTTCCTTTTGTTTAATTTGGCCATTGGCTTGCTCCAACTTATGACTTGTTTCTCGCTGTTGCGACATTAATACCCCAAGTTGGTCTTCTGCCCGTTTCCTGCTGACTGCTATTGCTCGTTGGGCTTCTATAATTCTTGTGGTAAGTCCAGCATTTAGCTCATTCATTTTATTATATGCGTTTTGGGCGGCCTGTTGCATTGCCTGTGCCTTTTGTGCAAATTGACCATTTTCAATGAGCTGTCTACATTTTTCAGGATCCGTTATATCCGCACTTATATCAATCACCGCCGTTAATTTGGCTTGGGCTTCTGCTATTCGCCCTTGAGCCCAATTCAATGCCTCGGTCAATTTTTGTTCTCCATTCGCAATGTTCTGCACATTTTGTAAAATTTCCCGGACCGTAGCCGTCTGCGATTCTAGCCTTTGTTGTAAACCTTGTATCAGCTCTTGCTGAGATGTAAAAACCGAAGCAAGGCAGCTTTGACATTGGTTAATATAAGTTTGTTGCATTTGGAGTTGCACCTGTTGTTGTGCAATTAATTGGTCTTGCTCCTCTTTGATCCGTTGTTCCTGGACGAGATTTTCCTGGGCTGCCGAAAGGTTGTTTTGCATTTCTTCCAAATTTCGTTGTGCTTCTGCTATCGTCGTTCCTTGTGCGTCTATCGTTGTCTTTTGTTCTAGGTTTAGCCTACGCAATTCAGCATTTTGTTCTACCATTTGCCTGGTGCCAGATTCTATTTCTGTCCCAGCTTGTTTAGCCGCTTCCAAATCCTCTTTCATCATTTCTAGCCTGGCCCGTGATACGGCCAGGTGTACAAAGAAAACTATGCCAACAATGGCACTTATTCCGAGCGAAGGGAAAAGATGAAGTGCCACAAAACAGGATACAGCTGCGATACAGGCGGGCCTTACAGCCCCCCTTAAATTGTGAATAAATTTTGAGAAAAATCGAGCATCTACGCCGAGAAATCCAAGAGCTATCTTTGCGTTGTTTTCTATCTTCCTAAGTAGATTTACTATGGACATCCTTGAATTTTTTGCCGCTAGCCTAATCGAAGATATGGGATTGCTTGGATCGCCTTGAGGAAAAATTTGACTATGGTCAAGTATTGCTTCACCTGTTGGGTTCATACGCTATCCTTTGGTGTAAATATTTGTTAAAACGGAATATAAGTGTAAAATATTGATGCCTTTTGTCAAAAGAAATTTGTTCAATTTTTTATTTTGTGACTGGTTTCAAAAAAACCTTGTGAAGGGGTTGGTTTTTTAATAGGAATCCGGCCAGATTTTTTTGGATAAAAGAGAAAAATATGCTAGAGTTGGACATAAGGCCTTTCGATCCAATTGTTTCGTTACTGTTTGAGAAGCAATATAGCCTCTATGAAAGATGCATGTGGGGTTTCGTCACGGCTTTTGTCATGGCATTGATGATAGGCAAGCCCATAATAAGGACGCTTTTAAAACACCAGGTGCGTCAAGTTTTTCGGACCAAACAGCAGGTGAAGAGCTTGGCGATTTTACATGACCATAAAAGGGGGGTTCCCACCATGGGGGGCATCATAATTGCCCTGGCTTCGTTCGTTGCGACTGCTATTTGGGCGTCTTTTAACGATTTGCTCATCATATCCCTGTTGGTTTACTTCCTTTGTTCCCTGTTGGGGGCAGCCGATGATATTTTAAAAATCATAAAGGGAAATTCGAAGGGGGTAACGTCTAGGCAAAAACTATGCGTGCAGGCGCTAATAACCGGTTTTATTTTCTACATAGCGTCACAAAATCCGTCCATTGACCATCTTTTGACGCACGTGCATTGGAAATGGTTTCATGGCTACTTTGATCCGCAAATGGCTATGGCGGTAATCGTTGTTTTTTATTTTTGCGTTATCGCCGGGACGAGTAATGCGGTAAATTTAACCGATGGCATTGATGGGTTGGCCATTGTAAACATAGCTCTGTGCTTTGTGTCCCTTGCCGTATGTGCATTCTATTCGAATAACGTAAATGTTAGCAGGGAAACCATGCTATCATATATTGCCGGTTCTACGGAATTGGCAGTTTTATGCACATGTTTTGCGGGAGGATGTTTTGGTTTTGGTATTTTTAACATACATCCGGCTTCTATTTTTATGGGAGACATAGGTTCCATCGGCCTTGGAGGCCTATTGGCCATAGTCGCTTGTTTGCTACGGCTACCGTTTATTTTACCGGCCGTGGGGATAATTTTTGTAATCGAAGCACTCTCCGTCATTCTACAGGTAACCTCGAAAAAAGTTTTTAGGAGAAAAGTGTTCCTGATGGCCCCGCTACATCATCACTTCGAATTAAAAGGATTTCTAGAAAGTGAAATTGTTAAGGCTGCGTTTTGTCTCCAGGTTATCTGCATATTAATAACACTATTTATCGTATTTTATGGATATGCTGGATATCATTAATTCTCCGGGAACGATCGGCATTCTAGGGTACGGAGTGACCGGGAAAGCCGTGGTACGATTTTGTGAAAAGCGGAGAATTCCATACAAAGTTTTTGACGAATCGGGATCCCGGAAAGAACAATTTTCAAAGGAGGAAGCGAAGAAGTGCCATCTAATTGTTAGAAGCCCCAGTTTTGTGCTTTCCCATGGGTGGACAAAATTGGCAATGGCTGCGGGATGTTGTTGCCTGGGTGAACTGGATCTAGCATCATGCTTTTGGCATGGAAAAATTGTGGCAATTACGGGAACAAATGGGAAAACAACGACCACGGAATTTGTTGCCCATGCCCTGCAAATCCATGGCCAAAGAGTAGTCACATGTGGAAACATAGGACGACCGTTCATAGAAATGGTAGATTCTGCCATCAATGAACATGGCGCCTGGGCTGTCGTAGAGGTGAGTTCGTTTCAAATGGATGGAGGAACATTATTCAGTCCGGACTATGTCCTGTGGACAAATTTTGCCGATGATCATCTGGATATTCATGGGGGGATAGGGGAATACTTTAATTGTAAAGCAAACTTGCTTAGAAATGCCAAGACGCCCAATGGTCCTCAAAAACACTGCTTTGTCGGCCAAAGCGTCCATGATTTTTGTGAAAATTTACGGGTTGCAGACGTTTTGGGAAAATATACCATTTGTTCGAAGTTTGATCTGCTGCCTCCGGAGTCAGTGCTGAATATTGGAACGCAGCAAGAGAATTTTGCCCTGGTCCAAGAGTTTTGGACCTGCAATGGTTTTCCCATTGGGTGCCTAGGAGAGGCCGCCCTGACATTTAAAATTCCTCCCCATCGCCTCCAAAAAGTTGCCAAAATCAAACGGCGTGACATGCAAACGGGGAAAGAAAAGGAGGTGGAATTTTGGAACGATTCAAAGGCGACCAACTTTCACGCATTGGATGCTGCATTGGCATCGTTCCATAAAAAAGTTATCCTGATAGCCGGTGGAAAATCAAAGGATGAGCCCCTTGAAAAATTTCAGAAGATCGTGGCGGGACGGATTAAAGCCCTATTGTTGATGGGGGAAACGGGTGAAATTTTATATCGGGACCCGGATGCGAGTTTGGTCAAAAAATTGGAGGCCCATAGGTTTTTTCCAAACCATGGAGATTTGGAAAAACTAATGGCCGACATTGTAAAGCATGCCTTCACCATAGCTGAAGATGGAGATGTGGTGCTGCTAAGTCCAGGATTTTCGAGCCTCGATTGGTTTAAGGACTACGCGGAGAGGGGAAAATTTTTTGAAAATGGAGTTTTATGTTTGAATTTACAAAATAAATGACAACTATGCACGGGGAGATCTTATAATATGAAATTGCAAAATGTGTTAATTGTATATATTTTTACGCCATTCGCGTTGCTGGTAACCGGGTGTTCCAGCTTCGATGGTGCCAATAGGAAAAAACACAACAATGTTGCCTATTCTATCGCATCCGAGGTAGCCATCGATGGAGCAAGTGCAAGGAAAAAGCCCACACAACCAAAGCAATCATTTGAAGAAATGGGGATGGATGGCCGTTTCTTTAGGGACATCGACACATTTGACCCGGTCTATGAAATTTATGTCGTTCAAAAAGGAGACACAATCTATGGGATTGCCAGGCAGGTAAAAATGTCCCCGGCGACGCTTATGGCTATCAATGGTTTGGACAAGGATAGCAAACTGAAGGTGGGTCAGCGATTGAAAATTGAGAGTGGTAAAGCTTTCGGAAGGCCATCGCCGGTTACACCGGCGAAAACGGCCGTTTACACCGTCCAGGCGGGAGATTCTTTATCCAAGATAGCGCATATGTATGGCGTCACGGTAAAATCGTTAAAAGCAGTGAATGATTTATCTTCCGATAAATTGATGATAGGGCAGAAGCTAACCATTCCGGAATCCACGGCTAGGGATTTTAATGCCAATAGTTCAGCAAAATTCCAAAGGGTGTTGGATAGTGATGGCAGGTATACCGTAAAACCGGGAGATAATTTGACTTTAATTGCGAAACATTTCGGCGTAAAGCAAGCCGCCTTACAGGAAGCCAATGGCATAGACAATCCGAACAAATTGCGCGCTGGGCAAAAATTAATCATTCCCGGCAAAGCAGCCGTTGCTTCGGATGAAGCGAATGGACTAAGGGAGAGAAAAAATAACGCCCTAGTTCTTCCACCGCAGAAAACGTCTAAAACCTCATCGGGTAATTTGTATGTTATAAAAAGTGGTGATACCATCGATAAAATTGCCCGTGATTTGGAGGTGGAAAAGGCGGATTTGGTAAAATTAAATAACCTCGAGAATAATTCCTCCCTACAGGAAGGTAGGAAGCTTCTAATTCCCCAGAAAAAAGCAGTGGCTGAGCCTAGGTCTCCCGTTTCCAATACTTCCGATGCAAAGGGTGAAGATTTTTTTGAAAACTTTGAAGAGATTCCTGTCGTCGAGATCAAGGATTAGTCTTTTCTATGATTTTAGAAAAATTAGAAGCATATTATAATTACTTCAGCCAGCGTAAAGCTGGCTGGTTTATTTTATCGTGTACCGGACTACTAACTGGGCTTGGTCTCATTGTTTTATCGAGTGCCAGTTTGTCATTTATCAAATCGGAAAATCATTTCCATAAACAGTTGCTGTGGTGTGCCCTCGGTGTTCCACTTTTTTTTATGGGATGCTTCGTTGATTTAAAATTTTTGAAAAAACGTTGTTCGTGGATTTTAATACTTTTTGCCATGGCTCTGGTTATCGTATTAATTCCAGGCATTGGGAAAATGGTCAATGGGTCGAGGCGATGGATAGCCGTGGGAGGTTTTAATATTCAAGTTTCAGAGTTTGCCAAGGTTGCCATAGTACTCTGGTTGGCACAATATTTAAACAATAGCGAAAGTAATCGATCGAGTTTTAGGATTGGTTTTTTGATCCCTTTGCTGGTGGTCGCTAGCATATGCGGTTTGATATTCCTAGAACCCGACTATGGCACGGCGATGTTGATTGGGGCGGTGACGATAACGCTATTGTTTTTGGCAGGAGCCCGGCTATTGTACATATGGTTCGCCATATCCGGTGGATTGTTGGCCATCTCAATTTTAATATATCTGAATCCCACCCGAATGGGTCGAATAGTTGCGTTTCTCGACGTTGAAAACAACAAATTGGCGGGAGCATACCAACTCTGGCAGGGGATGCTTGGTTTTGCTTCCGGTGGATTGTATGGAAGGGGACTGGGGCAAGGTCGCCAGCAACTGGTTTACTTGCCGGAAGCCCATACGGATTTTATTTTCCCAATATTCAGTGAGGAGCTGGGCAGCCTAGCTGCCATTTTGGTATTGGCGATATATTTAACACTTTTTTTAACCATCGCACATTCTGCGAAAAAACTTCATGGTGGTTTCGCCAAATTTCTATCCTATGGCATAGCCCTGACCATAATTTACCAGGTGCTAATCAACGTTGGCGTTGTTACCGGTTTACTTCCAACAAAGGGTATGGGGCTTCCTTTCATAAGCTACGGAGGGTCTAACCTGGTATTGCTCTCCTTCATGATTGGACTTTTGTTGAACTGTTTCAGTGAAGGGCAAAGGGAATGGGACTATCGCAATTCCAATGATGAGCAACTGCGAAAGTCGACCAAGGGTCAATGCAGCAACCCTTTCCCGCGCTAGTGTCGATTATATCTGCGACATGAAAGATTTTCAAAAAAAATAATTCCAAAATGAAAATTTTTCTTGCATTGCTATAAATTTCGTATAATCCCTTGCGCAACATCAAGATTTATCTTGGTGGAAAGTTTTTACCAACATTTAATTAGATAGAAAATATGTCAGAATTAGATCCTGAAAGGGTTTCGCTTCGTTATCCGTATGCAGATCCAGCTTTTTCTCATCAGGATGTGGAAGATAGGGAATTGTCTTCGGACCGTCAAATTAGTCCACATCAGGTGCCTTTTATAGAGAGGACACTGGGAATAGACGAGCAGGAACTACAGCGAAGAGAAGCTGCTATTACCGAGATGGGCGGTTCCCCTCGAGAAGGTTTGGGCGTTAGAAACGGCAGATATTTAGTTTTCATGGAAAATCTGTATTCTGGGGCAAGAGATATTATCGCCCGAGAGGGGGAGGCCGCAAAGGAAAAGATAGAAAGCGAAGGGAGAGAATATTCTGAGTCCGTCGCAATGGAAATAATATTGGCGAGTCTGTTAGCAAAATCCATTTTAAGTGCTCGATGTGTTTCGTGTGGGTATGGAATATCGGGATGCAATAATCATCCAGAAGTACGATTTTTCCCAATTGAAATTCTGGAAAAGGAAAAAATGATAGAATATACGGATGAGGTACGAGTTTTTGCAAGAGGAGCAAAGGACTCACTCTTTAGTATATATGACATAGATACTCTTACTTGGGTCACAGAGACTGCAAGAGTATTGAACGATGAAGGACAAGAGGAGGAGAAACGTGTGTATAATGCTGATTGGTTTGACGTAAGGGTAGCTCTAGACCCAGATATCCTAAGGCGTGCAATAGAGGGGTGTGTAAGTAGCTACCTAGAGTATCGAAAAGTAATACAAAAGAAGGAGGATGAAGCTGAAAGAATAAGGATGGAGGCGTTGAGGTATCGGACAGGGGATTCCGTGTGATTTGGTAAGGGCCATGGGTTTTTAGTTTCAACATTGAAAAAGTAAAGTCCGTTTCAGAAGAAGTTTGGCCTTCGAAAGAAGGTGGAGAATTTGTTTTGGATTCGAAAAGCAAAATTTGAGGAATATCAGATGAGTGTGTGTGGTTCCAATGTGGTTAGGTGGTATGCCTATGTCGATGAAGGCATAGGCGGGTTGGTACATCTTGAGGCTTCTACCATTAATATTAATGAAGAAGCCAAGAGTCGGGTGATGCGGTCGTTGCGACATGGGCCGGCCAATGCCCAGCTTGGGGAGAGGCAGTTTAGCTGTAGCCGCGAAACGCAGCCCCAAGTGCCTGTTAGATTTTTGGATTTGCGTGAAATAGTTAAAAGTCATGGCCCTACCGTAGAAGGATTTGAAATGATTCATAAAGTTTGCCAGCAAAAGATTAATTATGATTTTTTGAAGCGAATTCCTGATTTGAATCAACTTTCTGAGTCTTCGCTTAATAGGCTAAAAAAAAGGGTCACAGAGGAACGTATGTTTTATTATGAAAAAAAATATCGTAAAGATTCAGAATGGCAGGTTTGTAAGGAAGCAAATGCATTCGTAGATTATCTTTTAGGTGAAAAAAATAAAAAGGTTGAACAAGAGATCGTAGCTATTGCCAAAGAGGGAGGATTTGTAAGGGCAAGGCCAAAAGCAGTTGGGGAGCCTCCGGCGGGCAGTTTTTCTGCATTCCTAAAATCTTTAATCTTATGTGGTTTAACTTATATGGTCCTAATTTGTGTGATGTAATGTGTCTGGGTCTTAGGTCTACCGCTAGGAGGAAAAGTTAGGGTCCTGGTTACCATCATTGAACAAGTTTGCCGATGGAATTTTAGTAGGGCAACGGATGGGTTTGAATGGATAGTTTTTGAAAAAAGGGTATAAAAATGATTAAGAGGTTTAGTTTAAATTTGAGAAAGTTTCAGGTTTTTTTGATAATTGTAGTCATCATAGACAAGGTATTATTTTCTGGAAATTTATTTTCTGGACATTTACTTTCTATACCTCTCCGAGGTAAGCCTCCCGTGGAGGGATCCACACCTGTTCCTCCCGAAGGAAACGGAGATCGCGGAAGAAACAGAGATCACGGAAGAAACAGAGATGAAGGTGCTTCCCAGGAGCCTAGACGTAGTCCTCGGAGGACCGACAGGAGACAGGAAAGTGGGGATCTTCACCCGGATAATGATGCTCTTTCTGCCGCAAGGAGACGCGGGAATGGAAGCAGAGAACGACCTTTGCCGCCGGAGCAGGGCACGATTGAGGATGAGGGGTTTAGAAATGTCGATATTCCAATAAGTTTCGATGTTTTACACTTAGCTCCACAACAAGGAGGCGGTTCGTCAGGAGGGAATGAAGATTTTGTCCCGCAACCAGCTTCGTCGTCGGTGCCGTCAGGAGGGAATGAAGATTTTGTCCCGCAGCCAGCTTCGCCGCCGGTGCCGTCAGGAGGGAATGAAGATTTTGTCCCGCAGCCAGCTTCGCCGTCGGTGCTGTCAGGAGGGAATGAAGATTTTGTCCCGCAGCCTTCTGAAAGTGCTTTTCGAGGTGTTCTTTCCACGACTTCTGCAGAAGCCGTTGGTTTAATTTCAGGTAACAGCATGCTGAATGCTCAGGAAGATATTGATTTTCAAAGAAGAGGAGAAATGGGGAATTTTATGCATAACCTAAATGATTCTGACTTAGCAAACAACCAGTCTTTTTTGGGTTCCGCAAGGATGCGTTGGTCCCAAGACGATTGGCCCCCAGAACAACCTTTGCCGTCGGAGCAGGACACGACTGAAGGTGATTTGTCTGAAATGAGGTCCGATGTTTCACGGCCAGCACCATTTAGCACGTCCGGAGGTGGCGCGTCCGGAGGTGGTTTACAGACAGCACCTAGTGCACCCGGTGATTTGTCTGAAAAGAGATCCGATGTTTCACGGCCAGCACCATTTGGCACGCCCGGATTTGGTGCGTCCGTAGGTGATTCACGGCCAGTGCCATTTACATGGTCAGCACCAGTTGCACAGTCGTCACTATTTAGTATGCCCAATAGTGGTGGTAGTCCATTTAGAAGAATAGGAGCCGGAGGTGGTTCACAGCCAGCTTCGTTGTCAGGTGCGCCCGGGGGTGGAGGTGCGCCCGGAGGCGGCTTGCCTGACGGTGAAAGTGCCAGTTCCCACGTTAATGCTGAACTAGCATTCTTGACAGAGACGGCTAATGCATTGTTTGTCAATGCCATTACCGATCGCCTGACAAGCGTTAAGGGTTGCCTTGCCGATCCGTTCATTCATATCATCCATGGCCACGCCCATCAGAATAAGGTTTCCGGACTGGGGTATGATAGCCGCATGGGTGGTTTCATCATGGGGCTCGATGATGTTTGGACATTTCCTAACGAAAGGTATCTTAGAATGGGTGTCGCCTTTGGATATGCCCACGGGAAGACGAAATTTAGTGGTCCCGTCGTTAGCCGTGAGAAATCTGCTAAACATAATATTTATACGGTTGAACTGTTTGGTGCCTATGAATTTTTCAATGATAGGTATTTGAAAGCAAACATCGGGGCTACCGTTGGGTATAGCCGTAACGATGACAGGTTGCACAGGACCGATTTAGCCTCCAATGTTTTTGATGCTAAAGTTAGGTCTAATAATCTTTTCATGGGTGTAGAACTCGTCAAAAACTTGTATGCCTACAAAGATTATCAGTTTGGTCTATGGCTTCGTGCAAATTATAGCCATATTGCTCAAAAGGGGTACGACGAAACAACGACAGCAGCGGTGGGAGCACAACATGTTTCTTTCGTCAATCATGATTTCTTCGCCATCGTCCTCGGTTTCAACGCTGAAAAAGAAATTCTCGACCAGGAGTTGATCGACAAAAAGCTCACACTTTCATTGAAAACAGGCTTGGAATGTCAGGTGATGCGGAAATATTCCGATGCTACCATCTCCTTTGATAATAACTTGGGTATTGCCAAATTCGCTCCAACATTTAGACAACCTTCACGGAACGCAGCCATTATGTCTCTTGGAGCTCTTCGGAAATTGAACATTCACTGGAGCGTCGTTGGTTCTTACATCGCGAGATTTAACAAGGATTTTTCCACGCACAACCTTTCCGTTGGGGCTGAATATTCCTTTTAAAGTAGTCTAATCTCCAGGCCGTTTGTGCAGTCTTCTTTGACCATGCTGGATGGCCGGATCCATCTATCGTGGTCTTCCCACCTAGAAAAGGGGGGAGAAGGCAGTGTTCTTTGGAAGACTTCATGCCTTCTCCAAGTCCCGCTTCGTGTTATGTGCATCTTCCGGTTTCTGTTTTTCTATGCGAGTACTAAGATGCCGTTTAGCGTAGAAATTATATTTGTTACAATGCTGCTTCACTAGTGGTGAAGTTGCCCATTCGTTCGGTTCTATCACCAGCCCCCCATCCTTCAGCCGCTGAACCATTGTCTGCAACCCCCGTGCCCTTTCCATAGCCGCTTCAATTTGCAGTTTCACTAACCCACATTTCCTATACATATTTTCTAATTCATTTAAATTAAGATTTGTTATTACGGTATACATTTCCTCATCTATGACGGGCGGCATACAATAGTTGCTCGTCCTTAGACCGTCAAAGGCGGCTTCTACGGGATGACCATCCTTGATTATATCCGTTGGTGTTGCAATAATTTTTGGAATTGCAATAATTTTTGGAATTATACTGGCAAAAGTTCGTGGAGGATATGTTACGAACGATAGGTCATGGTCGAAGGCAACTACTTGTCCGTCCTCTATTAGCATTACGTTGTTGGCATGTCTGTCTATTTGCCCCGTCAGTATATCTTGGAGTTGTATCCACGTTTCATGGCATATGAAGGTATTATTATACGGAATTTTTCTTTCAGATAAAGTTTGCCAAACGGAAAGACCCTTCAGATATTCCATGGCAGTGCAAGGAATCCCCTTTACTTCCGCTGCAAAAACAGAGGCTATCACGTGTGGAACGGTTATTCCATGCTCTTGACCAAGGGCGCAAAGCATATCTTGTAGCTTCGAAGTTGCTTTGTTTCGCCTGTGGGATCCGCACGCATGTCCTACGAATATTTGTATGGATTGGGAAGCGTGTGTAAATGCCTTCGAATCTCGGTTTTCTTTGGATAGATCACATGGTTTTAATACTATTGGTCCTTCCTTATTTTTTTTGGTATATGCAACCTGAACGGTATTATATTGCCCCTTACCCAATATTTCAGGCGGGCCATTTCTTTCCAGCCTTACATAGCCATTTTCTTTGGCATCAAGTAACATCTCAAAGGCTTCAACCTGGAGAGCAATCCCCAGGCAGTGGGCGTCACAACCATTTTCATTTATTGATGAGGATTGTTTTGGGAATCGTATTAGTTTCTCATTTCTACTAAAATTAGCCAATGCGGTTTTTAGCGTCGATATTTCATTCGGTGATAAATCATTTCGATACACGAAAGCTAGCATGTTGTTCAAGGTCTTGTTGATTTCAGGTGTGAAGGTTGGTAAATCGGCTATGTCTATTCCTTTGGCAACATATTCATCCAAAGTTGTGGTAAATTCAGTAATTTTATCGGCTTTAGTATTAGTACTTGTTGGATTGATGTCATTAATTCGATAAGCCATCATTCTAAGATCGTCACTAAGATTGCTTTCGTCATAGTCGAAATTCGCTACCCGATTGCATACCCGCGATTCAAGGACGGTATAAACACATTCAGCGATGATTTTAAATTCCTTCTCTTCTTTAGGTACAGCCGTTATGCTACAAGTTCTTCCATTCACCTCTATGGTCACCGTTTTTGATGCTTTGTCCTTTTCGGCCGCCCCTTGTAAATTTTTGACTATTTGTTCTAGCAACGCCATGCCCTTGGGGACATTCGGCGTACTTGTTTGTTGTGCTATGCCGTCCATGTTAAAATTTCCTGTGTTTTCTTTTATAACTTTCCCAAGAGAATTGCATACAAAAACTTTACATTATTTTCCCAATTGGGAAAATGTAATGTCTCCCCCTGTTCAAATGGAGCGGCTGTACCCGCACTTTCCCCCATCGCCTGCTTCCCCCCTTGTACATAAATTTATGAGTCCCGAGCCTAGCATTTGCACAATTTTTTAATATGCCGGATACCAGTTACTCCACCCATCGTCCCGATTTGCCAAATCTCGATCGCATCGAACTGGCACGAAAAGAAACCATTCTTCCTTTGGCATCACATTGCTAAATTTTACCATTGCTCTCCTTAACCCTCCCAACCATTGGGCTACGCCAATGGTCCACATTATTCATCTCTCCCCCAAATGTCCTAGGGCATGGAAATTTTGTTCGTTGCAGTACTCCTGCGCTAGTGGCGAATGTGCCCTGTGTCCGGTTCTATCACCTGACCCTGATCCCATCAGCCGCCGAGCCGTTGCCTGCAACTCTCTTTCCCCTCCCTTTGCTAGACCAATTTGCAGTTTCTTTCCATATATATTTTCCAATTCACCTAAGTCAAGGGCCATTATTATTACAGTTGCCATATCTATCAACTTATCCCGCTAGTATGTCTTGGATTTGCATCCACGTTTCCCGGCATACGAGATCATTATTACACGGGATTTCTTTTCCATGTAAAGCATGTCTCGAAGCCCTGAAGTTGCTTTGTTTCGCCTGTGGGATTCGCACTTATATCCGGGTGCCACGGTATGGTTATTGTACTTGAAAATAGCATTTGGCAGGTAGCATATTTCCCCTTGACTGCTATCTTTTTATATGCCTTTGTCAGATACAATAACCATGGTTGTTTTTCCCGATGAAACTTTTCTAGGAGAAATAAAAATTGACAGATACTACCAACTAGTCACTGTGAAATAGGGCATAAAAATTTTTCGAATTGCAATGGGCCTTTACTAGTGGTGAACTTATCCATTCATCGCGTTTTATCACGCGACCGTTCTGTTTTAATTCTTCTACTTTCTCTTTCAAAGCCCGTGCTCTTGCCATAGCTGGATCAATTTCCAGGCTCGTCAAGCCGTACTCCCGGTACATATTTTCCAATTTATCTAACTCAAGGGACTCTACTAGCCTAAACATATCTTCGTCTATGACAGGTGGCATACAATAGCTTTTCGACTCCATGCCATCGATGGCGGAAACAGCTGTTGGAATCATGCTGGCAAAAGTTCGTGAAGAAAGTATTGGGTACGAAAATTCGTGGTCGAAGGCAACTACTTGTTCATTCTGTATATACATTGCGTTGTGGCCGTGCCTGTCAACTTGTCCCGTTAGTATATCTTGGAGTTGCATCCACGTTTCTTGGCATATAAAGTCGTTATCGTATTTAATTTTTCCTCCGCTTGCAGCTTGCCAAACGGTGCAACCCTCCAGCTTTTCCATGGCAGTGCAAGGGACCCCATTTACTTCCGCTGCAGAAACGGTGACTATCACGTGTGGAACGGTTATTTCAAGTTTTTGACCGAGAGCGTAAAACATGTCCTGGACCCCTGAAGTTGCTTTGTTTCGCCTGTGGGATCCGCATCTATATCCGATAAATCGTTTCGTCGATTGTGAATCATTGTTAGTTTTCTCAAAACTTTTCTCATATTTGGATAGGTCACATGGTTTTAATGCTATCGGTCCTTCCTTATTTTTTTCGGTATATGCAAGCTGAATGATATTGTATTGCCCCCTACCCAATATTTCAGACGGGCCATTTCTTTCCAATCCCACATGGCCATTTTCTTTGGCATCAAGTAATATCTCAATGGCTTCAACCTGGAGGGCAATCTTATAGCAATATTGGTCATGGTCACTTGCATTTATTGATGAAGAATGGCCGGGGCATCGTATTACGTCCTCATTTCTACTAAAGTTAGCCAACGCAACTCTTAGTGTCGACATTTCGTCCGATGATAAATCATTTCGATACACGAAAATTTGCATGTCATCCAAGGTCTTGTTGATTTCAGGTGTGAGGGTTGGTAAATCGGCTATGTCTATTCCTCCGCTACTATATTCCTCCAAAGCTATGGTAAATGCAGTAATTTTATCGGATTTAGTTTGAACATTTTCTAGATCAATTTCATCAATTCGATCAACCATAGTTTTAAGATTGTTGCCGACATTGCTTTTGTCATAGACGAATTTCGCTACCCGTTGACATATACGTGATCCTAGGGGGGTATAAGCGTATTCAACGATGATTTTAAATTTCTTCTCTTCTTTAGATACAGCCGTTATGCTACAAGTTCTTCCATTCACCTCTACGGTCACCGTTTGTGATTCTTGGGTATTTTTGGCCGCCTCTTGTAAATTTTTGACTATTTGTTCCAGCGATGCCATACCCTCAGACCCATCCAAGGTACTTATTGGTTGTGTTATACTGTCCATGCTAAAATTTTTTAAACCTTCCTCAAAAAATTGCATGCGAAAACTTTACACTATTTTTCACCGGAAAAATGTAATATTTTCGCCTATTCAAATGTGGCAACTGTTAATACGATCTATGAAAACATTGCAAGCTTCAAACGTTGAAAAATTTAGGTTAATCATCGCCCAACGCTCGGTGGTAATTTTCTAATCTCACGTGCACCCATACGCTCCATTGAAATTTGTCTTGCCGGGTCTCAAAAAAAGAATAATGGATAAGAGAATGAAAAATGGCAGATTTGTTGCACATTCGAAATTTCAGCCTATCTTTTCCTCATAAAGTCTGTTTTGACAATTTTTCAGCATCTATTTCCCAGGGTGATCGCATTGCCATTATCGGCCGTAACGGCTGTGGAAAATCTTCGCTTATAAAAGCAATTGCGCAAATGGATGCAAACGTTGCGACTGCATATATTCCGCAAATAATTACGGATTTTGACACCTACAGCGGAGGTGAAAAATTTAATAGGGCCCTCTCCATCGCCCTCGGCAGTAGCCCAGATTTGATGTTGCTCGATGAGCCAACAAATCACCTGGATAGGCATAATCGGTCTGGGCTTCTGAGAAAACTAATGTCCTATGGCGGGACGTTGGTAGTAGTGACGCACGATAGGGAAATTTTAAGAAATTGTGTACATATTTTATGGCACATAGATAATGGCAAGGTTACGATCTTTCGTGGAAAATACGACGATTATATGAAGGAATTGCAAACCAAACACCGGTCTCTGACGCATCAGGTAGATCTTCTTAAATACCAAGAACAGGATGCCCATAGAAGTTTAATGAAGGAACAGGAAAGGGCTGCCAAGAGTAAAGCTGCTGGACAAAAGAAAGTCGCCAATCGGAGATGGATGAAATCGGTCGGCGACATGAAGGCCATGAAGGCTGAGGTTTCCCAGGGAAGCAAGCTAAAAGCGATTGCTAAGAAAAAACAAGATTTGATTGGTCAATTGGAACAAATCCATCTGCCCAAGGTAATCGTTCCCAGGTTCAATCTGTCGGCTCAAAAAGTTGCCAAAGGAACGGTCATGTCAATTTGCGATGGAGCCGTTGGCTATGGCGACACATTTATTTGGAATAATATTAATTTATCCGTTCATTCCTCGGAACGCGTTGCACTTACTGGCCGAAATGGTAGTGGGAAAACCACGCTGATTAGAGGGATATTGAACGATCCGAAGGTTATAAAAACAGGGAACTGGAATAGTCCACCACTGGAGGATATCGGCATATTGGATCAGCACTACGAAACTCTTTCTCCCGACAAATCGGCATTGGAAATAATATCCGAGGTTGCACCGCAATGGAGCCATGCTGAGATCCGCTGTCACCTAGGCGACTTTCTCTTTCGAAAAAATGAGGAGATATCGGAAGCCGTTAAAAATTTATCGGGAGGGGAAAGGGCACGCCTTTCTCTGGCTCAAATTTGCAGCTCGTCCACCCAAACTTCTCATCTTGGACGAGATTACCAATAATTTAGATTTGGAAACCTGTGACCATGTCATTCAAATACTGCGTGAATATCCGGGCGCCATGATAGTTGTTTCCCACGATGAAGCTTTTCTAGGAGAAATAAAAATTGACAAATACTATGGCAGATAAATATCGAACCATTCGGAAGGAACATTTCACCAAACACGCCGGAGAAATGGATACTTAAATTTTTTGTCCCATGCCTTTGGGTTTTTATTTAAAATCAGCCGTTAATTTTTCACCTTTCCGGCTTCCCTATCGATGCGAAGGACAGCGCAGGCATTGTCTCCAGCGAATTTTAAACGGTCGACAAAGTGTTGGGTTTGACTCTCTTCTTCGATCTGCTCCGTTACGAACCAATTTAGCATGTTTTGGGATTCGTAATCTTTTAGTAAAACGGCTAGATCGTACATTTTGTGAATTAGCCCGGTGACCTTTTTTTCGTGATTAAGGGCAACTTCGAAGGCATTTAGGGGGGATTTATAGTTCGTTGAAGCTTGGGCAATGGGCAGCAATTCAATTTTTACACCGCGGGAAACCAAATAGTCATAGAATTTCATGCCATGTTCGATTTCTTCCTTTGCTTGCCTACGCATCCATCCGGCAATGCCAACGAAGGACATTGCTCCCATTGCAGCTGCCATTCCCAGGTATATGTAAGCGGATTCAAGCTCGTTGCGAATCTGTTCGATTATCAGTTTCTCGAGATCTTTTGATATTTTCATAGGTTCTTTTTCTGCTACCACACGTTATGGTGGATTCTCGACGAGTCAAGGCGATTGTCGGGTTTTGCCGGGCTCTTCAGGTGACCTACAGGAATCCACGTAAACGGGACAATATGTGCCGGTAATTGGAAATAGTTTCTGAAATTTTCGACGTGTGATTTGTTTGGGTATAGGCCGACCCAAACGGCTCCGAGACCGAGATCGCTGACGGCAATTAAAATATTTTCAGCAACGGCCGCACAGTTTTGATCAAAAAATTCCTTGAGAATTTCTTTCCCGGGCTCACCGCAGACTAGAATTCCAGCGGATGCTTGCAGTGACATGTTCGCATAGGGATGAATCTTTGCCACGCCATCCAGTTTTTCCCGTTCGGTGACAACCACAAAGTGTCCCGGGGCAGAATGCATGGCCGACGGTGCCGACATTCCCGCATGGACTAATTTTCGTAGAGTATCCATAGAAATTTCGCCGGGCTTAAAATCCCTTACGCTATGCCGCGATAAAATTGCTTCCATAAAACTTCCTTTTAAAATGTAAACTCGCTAGGGGAATTTAACAACCATTTGAAAAATTTCTATCAAAAAGGTTTCCACGCATGCCATGAAATTCACGTTTAGTGCAATGAGATATGCTTTGCCCTCTAGACTTGGGATGATTTTTTGGAAAATTTTTACATGTTCCAAGCTATTTCTAAAAAAATTTGCCGTTTCATTTTCAATTTGCCCAAGGAGCAATCCGTAAATTCCTTGCTTGCCCACCTGTTCTCCTGGAAAATCGTCGGTTTCGGGCTCCGTAAGAAGACTAGCCAATAGGGACTCAAGTTGTGTCAGCAGTAAATACATTTGCATGATGGCGTTGGTCTTTTTCTCACAGTTTGCATCGAACAGCAACGATAGCCATGCCGAATAGTTCGCCAGCCAAATTTGTATTTCCTTGTTCCCAAAAAATTCGCCGTCGGAAGACAGTCGCGTCACTGAACATCTACCGACAATGGTCGGCAAAATGGTATGTAACCTTGTTGTTGTTAGGAAAATTATCGTATCCTCGGGGGGCTCTTCGAGGGTCTTAAGAAATGCATTCGCCGCCGTACCGTGCATTCTTCCGGCGTCATAAATCACCACAAATTTCTTCTCACAGACCTTTGGGGATAGGTAAATTGTCGAGCACAGTTCCCGAATTTGATCGACGGAAATCTGCATCATCGCTCCAACCGGCCGAACCTGTAGAAAATCTACGCAGGTCGCAGGATTTTCCCGCCGAAGAACTTTTGCAGCGAGAAGTATGGCCACCCCATTGCAGACCTCCATGTCCTTGCAAACCAGAAGATTTGAATTGGGTAAACTTCCGTTTTCACAGGATTCTAGTAGCGATGCGAACCCCCGCTGGTTTTTAATTTTTAAAAAATCTTTTTGCAAATTCATTCCTTATTTTTTCATGGATTATTTCCACATTATCGGTGCCATCTACCATAAAAAATCTGGTATTGCCTCTTGCCAACCCCAAATATCCATCGCGGATTTTTTCGAAGAAACTTTCATCTTCCTGCTCAATTCTGTCCCGGGAACCATCTTCCCGGACGATGCGTCTAAAGCTTTCTGCGACACTTATGTTCGGGAAAACTGTCATGGCGGGAATGCACTCGGACACGGCGAATTCGTTCAAAAATTGCACGGTATGCGGGTCGATTGCCCGTGCGACACCCTGATAAACAACGGTCGAATCGAAAAATCTATCGCATAGGACAATTTTCCCAGATTTTATGGCTGGCAGAATTTTTTCATCCACATGTTGCGCCCGACTAGCTTCAAACAGCAATATTTCTGCCCGTACGGAAAAAACATCGCCCTTGCTGCCGTCCAGCAGAAGGCTACGAATTTTTTCTCCGAGGTCTGTCCCTCCGGGCTCGCGGGTCACGATGACATCTTTCCCGTTGGCACGCAACCAATTTGCCAGCATGCCCAGTTGGGTGCTTTTCCCGCAACCCTCAATTCCTTCAAACGTAACGAATATCCCACTCATATTGCTAAAATTTCCACATCATTCGGGGTTGGCGAAACCATGTTTTTTACATAAAATGCCGACGTCGCCGCCGCAAAATTTATGGCAAAATTTATATCGTTATTGCACAAATACGATGCTAAAAACCCTGCATTATATCGGTCACCTGCACCGGTTAAAATTTTCGGATTTTCTACGAAATACTTGTTTGCAATTGCCGATTCCTTACCTGTGGCGGCGGAAGAAATTTTTACGCCGTGGATAAATGCCACCTCAATTTCCAAAGCCTTGCGTAGCAATTTGGCAGCTTCTTCCATGGAGTCTTCCCTTTCATCGAGCTGAAAATCCTGGCCAAGGGCATGCAATACCTGCTGTGCTTCCCGGACATTTAATCCAAGGACGGATCTTCCAAATTTTTGGTAGGAACTAATTATGTGTAAAAATTCCGTGAGTTCAGACTGTTTTCTCTTTTCTGGGTCAGCCAAATCGAAGAAAAATAGCCTATTATTTTTTGTACATTGGGGGAAAATTTCCCTGACAAAAAACCGGGCAATGCTTGTCATGTGTTGCATCATTGTCCAGTTTACCATGGCAAAGGCATCGCTCGAATCAATGATAGAGACTAGGCCTTGGGGGGATATCTTTGCCAAAATGCTATCGACCGTCGTTTGGGACAACGACAGCATTTCTCCGAATAGAATTTTGCCATCGGAGAATTCTATCGCCCGGGTTTCGCCGTAGTCCCCCGTGGAAATTGCCGATGTTTCATTGGCAAAATCTTGAAAAATATTATTCGCACAATCCCCGAGCGCACCGATATATCTGACGTTGGTCCCAAGCTTACACAATGTTTCTGCCAGCAGAGGACCATTGCCCCCCATCAATTTTTTTTGCGGGACGAGCTCGATATTGGAACTTTTCCCCGCGGCAGACATTATTCTTTTTCCAAAATCAGAAATGGTCTCAATCCTCGTGTATTTTTCACCGTTGCGCACGTCGACGGCCTGGACTATCGTGTCGACAAAACCGTCAAACCCGACGACTATATTCTTTGTTTGTATTTTTTCTAAATTTGCCGTTGCCATGGTGATTAGTGCTGTGATGCGCGATGGAATAGGGGAATACCCAATCCCGCTAGTACCATATTGGGTATCCAGACCAAAATGTCAGGCCGTAGGCGGGGATAATCCCCGAACAAAGATAACATCGCCATGACGAAATAATATCCTATGCACAAACACAACGCGATGCCGGTATTTAGAGAGGTATCCCTGCGATGAACTTTAATTCCAAGGGGAATGGCCAGTATGGTCATTGCCGATATTCCGAACGCATTCGCAAGGTTGCTACTGATCTGCATATTTATAAGTGTTTTCTGATGGCGAATGCTTTCATAGGAAATCGTATCTTTTTTAGAATTCAAACTTTTTTTAGCGGCCAACAATTCATTCAGCGTCATCCAATGAAATTTTTTGGGAGCGTTAATCGGAGTCCCCAGGAATTCCTTTGCCGGCAAGTTAATCGTTATATTCTGGAAGAAAACAATTTTCGGGACCTTTTGGAAATCGGTTGCGGGATCATAGATGTCGAATCTCTCCATGTTCCCATCGTTTAATTTTAGTAAAAACGTGCCCGATGATTCCTCAAATACTATCTGTCCGCTCTTGGCAGAGATATAGGAATCCAACAAATTCCTTTCGTCGAATCGCCAAATTTTCATGCCATTAAAGTTTCCATTTGATAGGCTGTCGACGTATATCGCATATCCCGGGAAATAGTCATTAAATACCTTCGGAGTAATAAACCGCATTGGCTTTTTCCGTATAATATTCCTGAAAAATTGTCTATATCTGCCGATTGAATCAGGGGCATGGCATAGGTTAACGTATCCGGAAAACAGGGTGAATAACAGTGCCAATAGGAATATTGGCCGTGTAATATCCCACAGACCCATGCCCATGCTTTTCATGGCAAGTATTTCGTTTTGAGACGACATTCGTCCTATTACGACCAATATCCC
Source organism: Puniceicoccales bacterium (assembly GCA_031258695.1). Lineage (GTDB taxonomy): Bacteria > Verrucomicrobiota > Verrucomicrobiia > Opitutales > JAIRKQ01 > JAIRKQ01. The sequence goes on along the minus strand of JAIRMM010000012.1, from coordinate 7,149 downwards.
TACCATCATGCCAAGGGGGAGAGCGTGGGAAATGACGGACGGCGTAAGTATGCCCAGCAATTGAAAACCTTCCCGACACGTTAGCCGTCTCATCGTGATCCATTCCACAACATCCCGCATGGCATTTGCTACGAGCAATATGCTGACGAAAAAGCCCGTCGCCGCACAACAAACGATAAAAGTTTCCCTAAAAACATATCTTCTAAAGAGGTTCACAGCAAAAATTATCCAACGACAAAGTTAACAACTGTTCCCTTTACGTAAACCTTTTTGAGTATTTTTTTATCGGCGACGTATTTTTTTACATTTTCCATGTTTGCGGCGAGTTCAAAAATGGCATCCTCCGACATATTTGGGTCATTTAGGATTAGTTCTGCCCGCATTTTCCCGTTGACTTGGACGATAATCTTTTGGGAGGTTGCTACGATTTTTGAATCATCATACTCCGGCCAAGGGGCATCGTAGATGCTACTGTTATTCCCAAGCCTTGCCCATAATTCTTCGGAAATATGAGGGGCGAAAGGTGCTAAAATTTTTAGGAAATTCCTGGCGGAGGCATGGTCGAACCCTCCTGCTTTTTGTATGGAATTTAAACATATCATCATCTGGGAAATTGCCGTATTAAACTTTAGCCCTTCGATGTCGTTTCCAACCTTTCTAATGGTTTCATTGACGACCATTTGGCATTCGTCGGACAAATTGCCTTGAAAATTTTTACCATTGCCAGCCCCGTCTACGTATGCGTTCCAAATTTTTTTCAAAAACCGAGAAACACCCTCCATGCCCTTTGTGCTCCATGGTTTCATCATATCCAGCGGACCGAGAAACATTTCATATAACCTCAGAGCATCTGCACCATAGTGCTTCACGATCTCGTCGGGATTGATAACATTCCCTCGACTTTTGGACATTTTTGTTCCGTCCTCGCCGAGGATGATACCCTGGTGGAACAGTTTCCCAAACGGTTCTTTCCCCGTCTCGATGGCTCCTATGTCAAATAAAAACCTATGCCAGAATCTGGCATATAGGAGGTGTAAAACCGCGTGTTCCGCCCCCCCTATGTAAAAATCCGGCGTTTGCCAATAATTTATTGCGTTTGGATCGACGATGGCGGTTTCACAGTAGGGAGACAGGTATCTCAAATAATACCAACAGGACCCCGCCCATTGCGGCATGGTATTTGTTTCTCGCCGGCCTAGCACCCAGGAGGAATTTTTGTCTTTTTCATTAAAATCATCCGCGGGAACAATCTGTCCCGTTTCGACGTTTACATAAACGTTCAGCCAAGAGTGTATTTTGGCAAGTGGACTTTCCCCATCGCCGGAGGGTAAATAGTTGTCGGTCGGCGGCAAGGTCAATGGCAAGTGGCTCGTGCAAAGCGGCAAAGCGCAATATGTTATCCCATCCTTGCCATTGGAGATGGGCTCATCCGGTAAAAATTCTTTAAAATAAAATTTATCGTTCGAAACCGCTGCCTTGTAGTCATTTTCCTTGATCCAGATTATTGGGATGGGTTCCCCCCAATACCTTTGGCGAGAAAATAGCCAGTCCCGCAGTTTGTAATTTTGTGCAAAATCGGCCCGTTTGTTTTCCCCTAGCCAGGATACGATTTTTTCCCTAGCTTCTTCGGATGGAAGTCCATTAAACCTTTCAGAATTTATCAAAACTCCATCGCCCTCGTAGGGCAATTGATTATCTCCGGAAACGTCGGTGATTACTTGGGTGATTTCGATGGCGTAGTTGGACGCGAAGTCGTAGTCCCGTTTGTCGTGGCCGGGGACCGCCATAATGGCACCGCTTCCATAGCTGGCCAATACGTAATCGGCTACCCAGATTTCTATCCTTTTCCCATTGGCAGGGTTTATGGCATAGGCCCCCGTTTGCACTCCCGTTTTTGTTTTTGCCAGATCCGTTCGTTCCAAGTCACTCTTCTTTTTGCTGTTTTCGACGTACTTTTTCACGTCATTTTCAAATTTTGGAGCGACAATTTTTTCAACGGACGGGTGTTCGGGAGCAAGGACTAAAAATGTTACCCCGAAAATGGTGTCCGGACGGGTGGTGTATATGCAAATTTCTTCGCCATGGCCATCGATTTTGAAAAAAATATTTGCTCCTTCCGATTTTCCTATCCAAGCTATTTGTTGGCGTTTCGTTGAATCTGGCCAGTCGACACTCGACAACCCCTCCAATAATTTATCGGCATAGCGTGTTATTCTTAGAACCCACTGGCATAGGTTTTTTCTAATAACCGGAAAATTTCCCCGTTCGGACCGTCCGCCGATGACTTCTTCATTGGCTAGGACCGATTTTAACCCTTCGCACCACCAAACGGGACATTCATCCACATAGGCCAACCCGTGTTTAAAAAGTTGTAAAAATATCCACTGGGTCCACTTGAAATAAATGGGGTCGGTGGTATTAATTTCCCTTTCCCAGTCGATCGCAAACCCAATTCGTTTCATTTGCTTTTTGAAGACTGATACATTGTTGGCTGTGTTGGTGGCAGGATTAATCCCCGTTTTAGTTGCATGCTGTTCCGCCGGGAGACCAAACGCATCCCAACCCATTGGATGCAATACATTATACCCTTTTGCGTGCTTGTACCTCGCCAAAATATCGGATGCGGTATACCCCTCGGGATGGCCGATGTGCAAACCTGTCCCCGATGGGTAGGGAAACATGTCCAAAACATAGTATTTTTCTTTGGAAGGATCTTCTTGGACACAAAATGTTCTGTTTTTATCCCAAAACTTTTGCCAGAACAGCTCTATTTGATCAAAATCATATTGTTGACATTCGGCATGCATGGTGAGCATAAAAATGTTTTCGGCGGAAAAAGGCAAGATTTTTATGTCCCTGGAATTCCTAAATTTTTTAAAAAATGCTCGACAACGCCACATAACTATGCAAGGATGAGTGCCATCCTCGTGTATATTCGCATTCACTGGAACAAGGATTGATGCATTTGGGGAGTATAAGCATGTTCGCAATTTTTGATGCATGGCTTTCTATTATTATAAAAATTTAAATTTTTATGGATACGGAACTTACTAACGATAATGACTATGAAGTGAAAAAACACAGGCGACAACCATCCGCCAAATCAACAAAACGCAGCCAAAATACTTCCCAAATGGCTAAGCCAGCCGGTTCCAATGGGGAAGATGATTGTGTTCCCGAAAAATTTTCTACGGATTTGGACGATGGCAATGAATCCGGAAGCCCACGTAATGCGAATTACAATGCCTTTGACGTCGTTTGGAGTCCTAAACATTCAAATAACGCCATAGAAGATGATTTATCTCCCAGACCCGTGGACAATTCTGAAAGGAGAAACGCCGAGGGGCGGAGATTTTCCACGCAGATTGAAGAACAATCACCGTCAAACGCAGACCGGATGTCCCCCCAAAGACAACAGAATCATCGCAATGGTAATGACAGATCCCGAAACAATGAAAATCGGCCCCAGAACAACGGGGGGCGTTCGGGTAGAGATAATGGCAAAAACAATCACGGGAACAATGGTCAAAATTTTAAACACCAGCAAAGTGGTGGCCAAAATCGGCAGCGGTTTGCTAGGACAGTAAAAATTGGTCAGCTATCGAGCGGATTAATCAAAGAAATGGGATGCCTGAGTTCCTTCGACGCACTGGCAAGTTTCGCCGATGAAAATATCGATTTTAATGCCTCTCCCTTCGATTTCAATGGGGCCTATGAAGCCCGGACATCGTTGTCAATGAAAGACATTTCGGCCCATGATGGGGTGGGCGAAGAAAACGGTAAAGGTAGCCACAAACTTCTTGAAATCCTGATGGTAAAAAAGTTTGAAGAAAAAATACCCATCGTCGCCAGGGGAGTATTGGAAACCATTGAAGGGGGGGATGGCCTACTGGTATATGCCAACGATAACTATAGGATCCGTCCGCAGAGTGCATTTATTCCAAAGTTTTTGATACAGAAATATGGATTGCGTCGCGGCCAGGATATGGTGGCCTATTTGCACCCGCCTGCCCAAAATTCTACCTGCCCATTCCTGTTAAAAATCAGTAATGTGATGGGCTGTGATCCAACCCAGGTGGGCAACCTGCCGAAATTCAAGGATTTGATTCCGTTCTATCCCACGGAGAGGCTATTTTTGGAATGTACGGGTGATACAAAATGGGATAATGTTTCCATGCGCATTATCGATATTTTGACCCCCATCGGCCTTGGCCAGCGTGGTTTAATCGTTGCCCCTCCGCGAACGGGGAAAACCGTCCTGTTGCAGGGGATAGCCAATGCCATTTCGAAAAACCGTCCCGATGTCAAACTGATCATATTACTGATCGATGAAAGGCCGGAAGAAGTTACGGATTTTCGCAGACAGGTCTCCAATGCCGAGATCATCAGTTCAACATTTGACGAATCCACGGATAATCATGTGCATGCGGCCGACATGGTGATCGACAAAGCCCGTAGGCAAGTGGAAGCAGGAAAACATGTGGTCATATTGCTTGACTCGATTACGCGGCTTGCACGGGCTCACAATACGGAGCAACCTAGCAGTGGCAAACTGTTATCCGGGGGGGTCGATGCCAATGCTCTTCAGTCCCCGAAAAAGTTTTTTGGAGCCGCAAGAAATATCGAGGGTGGAGGAAGTTTGACAATTCTGGCAACCGCACTCGTGGAAACGGGAAGTCGCATGGACGAGGTAATTTTTGAAGAATTTAAGGGGACGGGGAATATGGAACTACACCTCGACAGGAGCCTCATCGATAAGCGGATGTTCCCGGCACTAAACATTGAAAAAAGTGGAACGAGGAAAGAGGAACTGCTCTACCATCCTGAAGAAATGGAGAAGGTCTACGCCCTACGACGAGCCATAAAGGGGATTTCTCCGACCGAGGCAATGGAGATGCTAATTCAACGCATTAGAAAGACCAAAACAAACACTGAGTTTTTATTAAACGTAAACCGATGATTCAAAAATCCCACAAACCTTTGGAAGAACCTTTTTTCCCATTTTTCGCCATCAATTTCTTTGGTGGGCTAGGATAGCCATATTTTTGTTCGGTGTGGAGAAGAGGGTAGGGTGGTGAATTTTTTGTTACCTGCCTCCCGTGGTATTTGCTTCTTTATGTGTAAATTGCTTTGCCAAAGGCGCAGATATGTGCATCTTTGCAAAGATGTTTGGCCATCGATATCTGTTGATAGATTCAGCTACTCCAACGATACAAGTTATCCTAGTGGATGGTGAAACCATTCTGGCAAGTAAGGCGTATGGAGGGAATGCCGTCGATGGAATTACCGTTGCCCTGGAAGAGCTACTTCTAAAAACGCACCGCGTGCTCGATGATTTCGATGGCATGATATATTGTGGTGGTCCCGGTTCATCCCTGGGTCTGAGAATTGCCCTTGCTTCCATAAACACCTGGATGATCTTTGGTAACCGTGATTTCAAGCTGATGACCTACGATGCCCTGGATATGGGGATACGTTTAAACCAGGGTGCCCCTATGGTTTGTACCTATGGGGTGGGGGATAATTTAATTGTCAGGGCGAGGGATGGCAGGACCATCAAAATTTCTACCATCGACGGACTTGATTTTGGTGACGGCATATTATTCCTAGATACGCGGCGTGTGCGGTGCGAAAAATATCAAAAGTTCCCACCTGCGAGCTATGATATTGCCACGGCGAATTTTGATATTCTGTCCCTCTGTGAGGTTGCCAATGGGGAGTTGAAGAATTATGGCGGTGGCAACTATAAAAAGTGGTCGGGGAATCCCATGGAAGATGGCAGGTAAAGTCACAGTAATTATTCTATTGGCGGTGATTTGGGTGCTACTAATTTTGGCTCGCAGGCGCAATGCTAGGCGTGGCAAAAAACATGTTGAGACGTGGACCCGACCGTCATTGGTCGGTTTGACCCTAAAGAATCTACGGCTGGCACGTGCCCAGGTGTCAGGTCCCACATCCTACGAATTTTCAAAATTGCTATCTTCGGCCCTGAGGTCCTATGCGTGTGGTGCGTATAAAATATCATCTTCGGCGGTGACATCCGAGGAAATGATAAACAGACTTCTTTCCGATGCCCGAAATGACTGGTACATCATAGGTTTGTTCACGGAAGTTATAAAATTGACCGATGCCGTAAAGTATTCCCAAAAAAAACTTTCAAAAATGCAACAACGGGGAATATATATAAAAGCATGCCGGTTTGTCCTGTTGTCCGAAAGATTTTTCAGGGCGAGAAAATCATCGACTGCCCGCCAAAGATCTTCTCGACAAACCTAGGCTCAAAAAGCCCACAAAGGTTTTTACCTAGTAAGGCGATGCCCTGTGCCCAATTTCAGTGCTTTGCCGTTGTTTCGTTTTTTAAAATGTAAATAATTAAAAATTTCGATACCATTTCCTTAAATTTCACCAATATTTAAACTATTAGCTTGATCATTCTTGGTTCGTTTGTAAACTTTATGACCGGATCTAGAAATTTATGAGTGAAGTTAGTAGTATAAATTTAAAGACTGAAATACCTTCGGCAGATAATCCGTCGGATGATACTTCGATGGATATTCAGGTTGCTGCCAGGACTTCGGGAATGTTTACTTCTGCGAAGACATTTCTCCGTGAGAATGTGCCAGGTCTTTCCAAAAGGGTTGTTCAAACGGTGAAAGATCTTGCCGTAAGCCTTGCCAAAGGCCTTTTCCAATACAGGCACTGGATAGTGGGATTAATCTTGGCAGGGGTAATCTCAGGGATAATGGGAGCAGGCATAATGCTATTAGTTAAAGTTGTAACGGAGACAGCAACTATTCAAGTCGATGAGGTTGAAAACCAGATTCCGATTCCAGGAACCGAAGAGACAAGAGAGGTTATTGAAAAGACAATACAAACGGTAACGGGTGCTTCCGTTTCCTTTACTCCAGTCGGGGTGGCATTAACAATAGCGGGTATTATGATAGCCGCCATATCTATAATTATATTGTACTCGCGGTATCGAAATGCTCAGAGCGATGCCGCCGAACAAGCGAGAAAAGCCGCGGTCGAACTCGAAGAGGCTAGGAGCCAAACCGAAGCGATCCGGAGAGAAGCCGAAGAGACCAGTCAAAGAGCCTTGGTCACTGAAGCCGAAAAAGGCGAGTTCCAGAGAAAACTCAACGATACCCA
>JAIRMM010000030.1 GCA_031258695.1 Puniceicoccales bacterium | reverse complement strand
GTGGGTTCCGGTGACCGATCCGAAAGAATACGGACCTATAATTTTCCCCAAGCTAGGGTAACCGACCATCGCATTGGACTGACACTATATAGCTTGCCTCAGGTCATGGATGGACACATCGACGCTTTGATCGATGCCCTACAACTGGAAGATTTTGAAGCAAAAATCAAGGATTTGGCCTAACTGGCTTATTTTCTTACCTTTTCTAGGGCAATTTGGAACATACGCCATTTGCCAATGGCCCCTCCGTTGGGTCGTTGGTGAAAAATTAACAAAAACAGTAAAAATAATTAACAAAAATGTTGACACATTGCGGTGCCTAAATATCTGGCTTCCCCCATATGGAAGGTCGTAATTTTAAAGAAGTTGGCCATGAACAAAAACGTTTTGTAATTCTTGAGCGTGTGGAAAATGGTGTGTCTACAATTTTTAAGGTATCTCCTGACAAAAGAAAAGATTTTGAGAGAATTGGAGCCCACACCATAAACGATCAATTTCATCTGGCAGCAAATTATGCGGACCGCGATGGGAATGCAGTCATCAAAGGCATTCTATTGGGAGCCCGTGTGGCTACGGTAGGTTTTGCCTATAGTTCGTATGGGTACAAGCGGCCGGCTTACAAAATTACCTTCCTAAACGAAAAAGGGTTCGAGGGTTGGTGGTATTAGAATGTTGTCCATTTTTTGAACTCATCCCCAAAAGTTTCGTTTTCTATGGATCGGCGTATTGTTTCCATCAGCCGAACCATGAACCGTGCGTTGTGGATGGTTAGCAGTTGCCCGCCAAGCATTTCCTTTGCTTTGAACAAATGGTGAATGTACGAACGTGAAAAATTTCGGCAACAATAGCAGTCACAGGTGCCATCGATGGGGAAAACGTCCTTGCGATAACATGAGTTGTTCAAGTTTATAAATTCTTTTCCTCCGTGGAGGAATGGAGCACACAGTGCACCCCCATGGCGGGCCAGGCGGGTTGGGCATACGCAGTCGAAGGTATCGATTCCGTTTTTTACACCATTCCAAATGTCCGTAATGCCTCCGATTCCAAGTAAATGGACGGGGCGGGTACGATCAATGAGTCGACCAATCATTTCAACCGCTCCATGCATCTGGGATTTCGTTCCTCCCAAACTACCCCCAATGGCCTGTCCAAAGAAATCATTGTTCGCAACAAAGTCCGCGCTTACCCTTCGCAAATCTTCGTAAACACCTCCCTGAATAATCCCATAGAGGACCTGTTGGCCGTTATCATTTTTTTTTAACTCTGCCAGACTGCGCAATTCCCATCGGTGGCTTCTGTCCATCGAAGAGGCGGTATATTTTCGGTCGGCGTGGAATGGGGTGCATTCATCGAACGTTAAAATTATATCTGCCCCAAGTTTCCTTTGTACCTGGATCGATAGTTCCGGTGTCAACCAGTGTTTTGTCCCATCGATGTAGGAACGGAAAAGCGCCCCTTCTTCCGTAATTTTCAACAGCGTACGATTGCAGTGGGATGGAAAATTTCTCCGGCCCTTAATCTCATTTGCCACTCCGCCATGGCCGAGGCTAAAGACTTGAAAACCTCCAGAATCCGTCAGCATCGGACTGTTCCAGTTCAACATTTTATGTAGTCCTCCATGCATTGCCACAATATCAGCCCCGGGTTGAAGCATCAAATGGTAGGTATTCGACAGCATAATTTCTGCTCCCGTAGCTTTGAGGTCCTCCGTCGAAAGCGATTTCATTGCCCCCTTTGTGGCGCAAAATACAAAATTTGGCGTGTTAATCACACCATGGGGCGTTACCAGGATTCCACGGCGAGCCATGGTACTTTTACACCCATGGGTTATCTTAAATGCAAAGGTATCGGTTGCCATAGTGTGTGCATTTGAAAAGAAACATCGCCTTTTCCAATAAAAAAATCCTTTGAAAGATTGAAAATTTCCATGGATAAATGTTTGCAAATATGCTTCTTTTATAAAATATGGCTTCCGTGGAGGAGAAGACAATTTTTGAGAAAATAATTAGCCGGGAGATCCCGGCCGATATCGTTTTTGAAAACGACGTTGCCGTGATCATTCGAGACATTAATCCCCAGGCGCCGGTTCATGCGTTGATCATTCCAAAGAGGAGAATTGATAGAATTGAAGCGGCACAGGATGGCGATGCGGAACTGCTTGGGAAACTATTAATCATGGCAAGAGATTTTGCCAAATCCCACAATTTGACGGGATTCAGGTTGGTAGTAAATAATGGACGACAGGCAGGAGAGACTGTCCCCCATTTGCACATTCACCTGTTATCCGGTAGGCCAATGGCTTGGCCACCCGGATGACTTCCCATATTTTCGGCGCAAAGCGTACCACCAACGAACCCAAATTAATTCATGGCAGCAGCGTGATTAGGTGGTCCCCTGTCGTTTTCAGGGACAAAGAAAAAACCACCCTAGGGTGGTTTTGTTTTTCTAAAAAATTAGAATGATTTTTAAACCTAGCGGTTATTTCTTTTTTCCACCGCCACAGCCACAACCACACATAAGGTCCTCCTTGTTACTAAATTTTGCCATAAGGCATGTTCTTATGCTAAGAATTTAATGAAAAAATCAATATTTTTTTTACTAATTTTTATGCTCCGACGAAATTTTCTCATTTGAGTACTTTGGACACCTGATCATTAAAGAAGTTTGCCAATATAAAGTTCTTGCTCAAAGATTTTAAGATTGATTCTGTTTCCCTATGCCTATTTTCGGAAAAAATGTCATTGGTTGGAAATTTCTTGTCAACAACGGCAAACATCAATACTTTGTCATCATCCACGGGCATTAATTTTATGTGTTCAGAATTTTTTAGGGATACCAGTGCTTCCCTGTATAATTGGTCGACTTTCTTTTCTTTCATGTTTCCAATGGAAATACCTTCGAAGGTATCAAATTTTATGCCATGCTTTGCAAAAATCTCTGGAAGATTTTTATCGGATACAAGGCTATCGACAACTTCCCGGCGAATGTTTTCTATCCTATCCGTAAATTTTAGTAATTTTCGCTCCCTTAGAATATCTTCCCCGATGGTCCGTTTTGCTTCTGCCAGAGATAGTTCTCTGGTATCTTTTCTCTGTTCCAAGAAAAGGACAACGCATCCAAATGTTGCTGGACATGGATCCGTATAATACCTGCCGCTTTCCAAATCGCACACGTTGAGCAGGTAGGTGGGCGCTACCCCATTCACATGGGGAAGTTTCTTTTTGGAATAGGATGCAATTTTTTCCTTCTCAATTTCAAATTTTGCCAACGTATCCCCGAACGTCTGGCTGTTTAATTTTATATCATTTTTGTATAGTTCATTGACAAAATCTTCCGCTTGAACGTAGGCCATTCGCGTTGATTCGGCCTTCAGGTAGGCCTCGAGTACGCGATCCCTTATGTCTTCAAATTTAGAATCCTTTTCAAAATAATCCTTATTTTCTAGGAAAAATGCTGTCAGCGTTTTTTCATCGGGCATGGGAACGGTTTTGATAAAATCATCGCTCCTAAATTTTACCATGGAAACAGCATGCATCGGCGGTTGCATATAGCGATGGGGATGTCTATTGTAGAACTCTTCCATTTCCCCATCGGATACGTTTTCATCGATTGAAAGATCATCCGTTGTAATCGTAGCGACCATAAAATCATGCTCGATGTGAGACTTCGTCAAAAACGATATTACCTCTTCGTCAAATACTATCCCATTGCCCGCCACAATGGATTCGATCTCCCTGATTCTATAATCCTCACACAATATCTCCGTCAGTCGGTCTTGCCCTGCGGTGTTGCGCCTAAACATCTCCAATAGGGATGCGTAGAGATCGGCGGAAAATTTCCCTTTTCCATCGAGACAAACTGGCAATGTCTTGATATAGTCTTTCAAAGTCTCCGCCACAGGATTTGGTATTTTGAATTCATCCGCCAGTCCAAGGGCAATGATTCTCCTAAGGACAAAAAAGTCTAAATTTTTACTAATTAAATTAGTGTCTTCCAATTTCAAGATGCCGCTATAGGTGACGTTTTCTGCTATCCTTTGCATTTCAGCAGCATTTGCCAGGTTATGACCATAGCAATGGTGCGGTTTTACCTTTGCCTTACCGATGCCCGGGGCAGCTCCTATGGTAAAAACAAATGCGACGACTATTATAAATAGTAGGATACTAAATAGCCACTTGTGGTGTTTTTGTAAAATATTTTGCAAGAATGAAATCATGGTTCAACTACTCTCACCGCCATAACAGTGTTTTTTAGAAATTTTTCAAGAAAAGACCCAATTGAAACAATGGTTGCCGCTGTGAAAAATTTTCCGCTGTGAGTGTAAAAGTTTTGACTCCGGGGAAGAAAAAACTATATCAAGCCCCACAGACATTAGCGATCGACCAAAACCTTGGGCAAATCGAAAAACCGTTCCGAGGTTTTGTAACAATCGACCGCCAACGTATTTGGTTTGTTGCCACATATTAGACCAAAATACAACTAATGTTATGGAAATAATAAATCCAAAATGTAACACCCAAGCAATAAAGTCCTATGAACATTTCTCATTTTTGCTGCCCACGACTCAACGGTGGTTTTCACCCAAAGAAATGGCCGCAATAATTGGAAAGACAGATCAATATGTGCGCAATGCATTTGATAATCAAAAAATTCTTGGACATCTGTTGAATGGAAGCGCTCCCAGGGGGGAAGAAAAAAGACGAACCTACATGATTTCTCGCGAAAACATATTGCTATTCCTTTTTGAAACAGCAAATTTCTCTCCCGAAGATTTTATTGAAAGATTGGGCGAAATTTTGAAAAATCGATCCGTGTCCCAGCTGTTAAAAATTCAAAGTCAAATAGACAACATAATCCATAGCCGGACCTCAAACCCATTTGGTAGGCGCATGTCAACGGATAACTAACCTCACCGAACATCGGGTCGACCGTGATAGACCCGATGTTCGGTGAATATTTTGGGAGTGGTGTCCAGGAAAACAATTTCGCAGCGGGGGGAAAAATAAAGTTCTGGGCTCAAAATTCGTAAAAAGAGGATTGACAAACACATTTATTTTTCTAGACAGAGGCACAGTGAAGGACAGAAAAGAAGGGGAAAAATATCACAGAGTTTTCGCCTGAAATGAGCTCAGAATTTTTCTATTGGGTTGATACCAGGAGAGTGAAAGGAAAATTAGGGGACAGCCGGCGGAAGCGATGGACTTTTTTGTCCTTCGAAGCCCGGGGAATGTGACGTATTTATGATGATTACCTGTCCTAGCTTCGAAGTGGGAACGGGAAGCTATTCCACCCAAGCATTGAAGAACTCAGACTCCGTGGTTTCTTTTTGTGGACGATTAGCCTTCCATGGTCCGCACGTTGCTCCTCCCCTACCCATGTGCCCTTGTCTCTTTTACCGTATGATTCTTGGCATACCCTATCACCTTTTGCCCTCAAATCTTTTCCGTAATACATTTTATTGGAATGCCTCCGTCAAAAAAACAACCGTACTCCTGAAGGCTTTATCCGACCAAAATAAATGACCGGTCGAATCGACCAGAAATTTAGCAAAAAATTTACATTCGAAATCCGCCGTTTACAAAGTCTGCTCGCCGATCCACATGGCTTGACCTTTTCCAAAAAATTTTTTAAAATTTGGCCATTTGGCACAGCGTAAACACGGTTTTGGAGAAATTTCAGCGGAAGTTTTCGGAAGAAGAATTATGATTTTTGGGCCAAGCGCATCTGGTAAATCCACGATGGCGGCTGCGCTTGGCAAAAAATTAAACATTCCGGTCCATCACCTCGACCAACTCTGTTTTTTCCCGAAAACTTTTTGGGATCCGCGGCCCGTTGAAGAAATCCGAAAATTGCATGGGGAAATCATCGGCTGCGACGAATGGATAATTGATGGAAACCATTCGGAGCTCATGCCGTCGCGGGTAATGCGCGCAACGGCGATAATTTGGTTAAATCCGTCTACCATGGCGTGTATTTTTAATTTTTACAAAAGATTTTTCAGGAAACATCGCAGGAAACGGCCCTATGCCGGCTTACTCGAAGGTGCCCAGGAGAAATTTACGCTCACCAGGCTAAAGTACATTTTCCAACACAAAAGAAAAAAATCATTCTTTTCCAAACTGGTCGAAAATTTTCCAAAGCATAGAATTTTTTACCTGGATTCTTTCAAAAAGATCAAAATTTTTTTTGAAAAAATTCAAAAGGAACTCTAACTGGCCCAAATATTTTTCGCTGAAGAATTCACAGTTGACAGCACATAGCCGAAAGTAGGCAACAAAGAAGAAAATGTTCTGCTTGACTTATGTGGAAAATTTTCACGATAATTGGGCGATGGTTAAGCGGGCGGAGTGGATATTGTCGCCCAATGGGGAAAATTCTATGTTTTTGCGATGGCTCTGTGCGATACTTTTATTGCCGGTGATGGTTCTTGTTGCCATACCAGCGGCTGTGTTGTATTTTTCCAATTACCGCTGGCAACCGTTAGATCCCTGGATTACGGTAGTCGTTGTCCCGTTGATGGCAGTCGGTCTGTTTCTGGCATTTGCTACGACTCGGCTTTTCCATCGAAAAGGTAAAGGAACGGCGGACCCGTGGGATCCACCGACTGTCCTAGTAATCGAAGGTCCCTATCGCCATGTAAGAAATCCGATGATTGTGGGCGTGTTTGCCATACTCATCGCAGAAGCACTAATTTTTAACAGTCCCTATTTGTGGGCATGGTTCCTGCTATTTTTCCTAGGCAAGACCATCTATATTCCCCTTTTTGAAGAAAAATGGTTGGGAAAAACCTTCGGCCAGAAGTACACTACTTACAAGAGCAACGTCCCCCGTTGGATTCCCAGATTTTTACAAGTTTGAGATAGTGTGGAATTGCCACTGACTTCATTGAAATGCATAATCTTCCTCTGATATGCATATGTTTATTTCGAGCGTTGAAAACTTTTCAAGAGCTCAAAATTCTACGTTTTTATGCAAACAGCCCTGGAGTTCCGCCTGGGGTAAACCCGGTTATAGTCTACTCTCACAGGGCAGCGTGGCCGCACTACCATCGACGACTGAAGGCTTAGCGAACGTGTTCGGGATGGGAATGCTCGACCATTCGGTTCATTTCACGGTACAAAAACCTCACTAATTGCATGGAGGAATTTCATGCCCAATTGAAGATTGGGTAAATTTGCCACCCAATACGTCAAATCCAATTTGGACCAATCGTGGATCATCGGAAAAACCGCGAAGCACTGTTCTGCCAAATCCTCTTTCCGGGAGAATATCTTCCCAGGAAGCTGTTGAACGGCCATTTGTCTCAATATAAACCAATCCTTCATCTAAAAAATGTAATTTGGGCTCCGTAATCGATGCAAAGTTATCGCCAATTTGCAGATCAACTGCTCCGCGATAGCTATCAACACCTACGATAATAATCGGCAAAGCACGGGTATCAACTATCTTCTTAATATTCTTCTTAATCATAATTATAACCCTCGTGCGTCTATATTTTTCATAATGTCTACATAAATAATCTTAGCCTTTTTATCAACTAAATCACAAACAAATTCATGCTGCCATTTAAAAAATTCATCATAGCCGCTCCATCCTCCCATCTTTACCAATTCTTCTTCGTACATGAAAGCCGCATGAACATCGCAAATCGGCATTTCGTATTCTACTACTACCATTGGGCGACGTTCATTCGCTGCAAAGCAGAATGTGGGTGATGGAGTTCCAAAAGCTGTTGAATCGGCAATACCATTTTTCTCTTCCGTAAATTCTTTGCCTACCATATCCCCTGCTTCCGCTCCTTGCAATCCAACACGTCTGCGAAAATTGTCACTCAAAATCAACCCGCGTCGTAATTTTATGGTAGCATTTCCAGTATCAACAACCCCAGGGGCTTTTATTTTTGACAACGCGATCGCAGTAAAAGCTTTCTGCAGAACTAAGCTTTCTTTGAATTCATCGGATGGTTGCAGTTGCATTAGGAAGCGAATATCTGCCTCCTCTTCTGGAGGACCAAGATAAACACAGTCCCTGTTACCTGACCTACATTTCTTCATCTGCATGAGTAATATTTTTACTTCTTTTGGGATTGCAGACCATGAATTCGTTTGCTGATAATCTAGCCAATTTCGAATAATTTCAAAGTTTACACCGTGATTTTTAAAATAATCCCTACGAGCTTCAGTAAGGATTCTTCGCAATTCGATGGAATCTTTGTCCGTTACCATTTGATGGACGGCTTGTGCATCGGGAGACGGGTATGCTGGCCACCCAGTTTCCTTCATAAGATGTTTGAGGTTTTTAGAAAATGTACCATCATTGTCTTTCCTTTTTTCGATATTCGCGTATGAAACTCCTCCGGAGGATTTTATTGTTTCGGGAAGCTTAACATCTAAAAAATCGTTAAATGATTCGAAGGTTTCCTCTTTAAATGTGAAACTTTCGGTATACATTTTTTCCATGGCTGAACCAATTTCTTGGACAAAATCTTCATCGTAGCCACTGACAAGCAATTGCCCCATGATGGTAGATATGTAGTTGCTTTGTTCTAAAGTTAACGACTTGGTAGCAGCACCATCAGCACTAGTACTAGTAACACCATCAACACTTTGAGACCCTGTCGCCCTTGTAATCTCAACTTCTCCCATTGAGAAGGAAAGTATAGACAAAACTTTTACGTCTGTAAAGACAAAACGATGAAATTTTACAAAAAAAACAGCCCCCGAAGTTCCGCTTGGGGACTTCGGGGCATAAACCCGGCGACAATCTACTCTCACACGGCAGCGTGGCCGCACTACCATCGACGGCTGAAGGCTTAACGAACGTGTTCGGGATGGGAACGTGTGTTTCACTTCGCCTATGATCACCGGAAATTCTCTCCTTGAAATCTTCGTCTTTTCGGCAATTTGTCTGTCGCTCCGATGCTCGAATCCTCACGTATAAAATACGCTTCGGCTCTATGCGCCGTGGCTCCTACAAATTTTCCGAAAATATCCAACCCTATGGCTAGGCGTACTAACTTTTGCCAAACTCAAGTTTTCAAGAAACATAAAAATGGTCATAGTTTAATGCACTGGAACCCAATCTAAAAAGACATTTTTCGAAGAAAAAATAAAACCTCACGAGTCATTAGTATCGGTTAGCTCAATGCGTTACCACACTTACACATCCGACCTATCAACCTGGTAGTCTGCCAGGACTCTTTAGGAGGATTAAATCCTCAGGGAAACCTCATCTTGGGAATAGCTTGGCGCTTAGATGCTTTCAGCGCTTATCTAGTCCGAGCTTAGCTACCCGGCGCTACCGTTGACACGATAACCGGAACACCAGCGGCTCGTCATT
>JAIRMM010000042.1 GCA_031258695.1 Puniceicoccales bacterium | reverse complement strand
TCCAAATTAACATGGGGGAAGAAAAGGGTCCACTACCAGCGTAGATACGAAGAGATAAAAAAAGTATTGGGAATACCTTAAAAATATCTTAGGTAGTTTTCTTTTCTATGAAAAATTACCTCGAACTTTTGAATGAAGTATTAGCCAATGGAGAAAAGCGGAATGATAGGACGGGGGTTGGGACCATAGGATTATTCGGAGCCCAACTGAGATTTAATCTAACAGGTGCTTTCCCCGTTATTACGACAAAGTTTGTAAATTTGAAGGCAGTAATCCATGAGCTTCTGTGGTTTATCAGCGGGAATACCAACGTCAAATACTTACGGGACAATGGTGTGAAAATTTGGAACGAATGGGCCGATGAAAATGGAAATTTAGGGCGCGTTTATGGTGCCCAGTGGAGAACATGGCAAGCTCCGGATGGGCAAGTAATAGACCAATTGGCCAACGTCATAGAACAAATCAAAAAAGATCCATTCAGCCGTAGGCACATTGTATCGGCTTGGAATCCAGGAGAAATAGACAAAATGGCCCTACCCCCATGCCACGCATTTTTTCAGTTTCACGTATCATCCGGTGGAGGGCTGAGCTGTCAACTGTACCAGCGAAGTGCTGACATGTTCCTGGGGGTGCCTTTTAATATTTCCTCCTATTCCCTTTTAACCATAATGGTTGCCCACGTCTGCAATCTCCATCCGAAAGAGTTTGTGCATACGTTTGGAGATTTGCATATCTATACCAATCATGTGGAACAGGTAAAGGAGCAACTGTCCCGCGAACCATTTCCCCCACCGACTTTAAAATTAAATCGACAAGTTTCTTCCATCGACGACTTCAAATATGAAGACTTCGAAATTGTCGGCTATGAACATGGTCCAGCCATAAAGGCTCCCATTGCAGTATGATGGACCCATCGACAGACCCGTACGATATTCTATTGCAAAAATTAGATATTCGGGCAATTGCGGCGATGGCAGCAAACGGCGTAATCGGGAATAACAATTCCATTCCTTGGAATATTCCAGAGGAAATGGCATTTTTCCGTAGAACGACACAGAATGCATCGGTGCTAATGGGCCGTAAAACTTTTGAATCCATCGGCCATCCCCTTCCGAATCGACGTAACATTGTGATGACAAGGAATGTGGCTTGGCACCAAGACGGCGTTACTACGATCCAAAGGCTGGACCAGCTGCTGGAGCTCGCCATTGAAGGTCCCCTTTGGGTATGCGGCGGCGCAATGGTCTATGAAATGTTGTTTCCGGCATGCCGCGAATTATATTTGAGTACGGTTTTTGGAAAATTTGATGGCGATGTGAAGATGCTTCCCTTTGGGGATATATTTGTAATAAACAAAACAATTTTAACTTGCTCGACGTTCAAAGTCGACCATTATGTGAATAGACGATATGCGAATATTGAGAAGAGTCCGCTATTTTTATAGGAGGTTTTTGAGAAAATTTCACCGGGCAATGAACCATGTGGAAATATTCGCAACGGATGTGCTATACGACAGAAAAAAATCATTGGGCACCACGTGCGTCTCCCTAATATTGCTTCCATTATCCTTTTTGTTTACGCTGGTCGTAAGGTTGAGGCATCTTTTATATGCAAAAAGAATTTTTACATCGGATGTTTTGGGATGTCCGGTCATAGTTGTCGGAAATTTGACGGTGGGAGGAACGGGAAAAACTCCAGTCGTGGAAAAAATTGCCCGTGAATTACATGAAAGGGGAAGAAAAGTGGCAATTCTTAGCCGCGGATATAAGAGTAAAAGCGAACCCAAATGGAGAACATTTGTCCGCTGGATGACCCACCGCGATGAACCACCACCTAGGGTTGTAAGCAATGGGAAGTCGGTGCTATTGGATTCGGAGGTGGCGGGGGATGAGCCATTTATGCTGGCCAAAAATCTGCCGGGTGTTGTTGTCATCGTAGACAAGGACCGCGTCAAGGCAGGTTGCTATGCAATTAATAAATTCGGGGTCGACATAATAATTTTAGACGATGGTTTTCAGTATTTTCCACTGCGAGGCCACGTGAACCTCTTGCTAATCGACAAGACAAATCCCTTTGGCAATAAATGTTTGTTGCCCCGTGGAATTTTACGGGAACCAATTTCCCAAATCAAGCGGGCTTCCTATGTTCTTCTAACAAAGTCGAACAATGTTTTCAACGATTCCATCATCGATATGATAAAATCGCACAACCCGGATGCCAAAATCATCGAATGTGCCCACTTTCCGAGGAATTTATCAACCATACATGACAACGAAGTAAAGCCGATTAACATTATGAAAGGGGGAAAAATAATGGCATTTAGTGGAATTGCGTCTCCCGATGGCTTTGAGGGTTTTTTATTACAAAATGGAGCCGAAATTGTTTACAAAAAACGGTTCGTAGACCACCACAGATTTTCCAAAAATGAATTGGAAAATATTTTTAACATTGCATGTGCCAGGGAAGCCACGTTGGCAATTACAACGGAAAAGGATGCGGTCAGGATCCCGAAGGATTTTGCATTTCCAATCCCGACCTATTTTTTAAAAATAGACATAGAGATCGTCGCCGGTGAAAAGATATTTGAAGAGGCCATTTCCAAATTTGATATGGCCTCTTGAATTCGTAAAAACTAAATTTGTGAAAAAAAACTAAATTTGTGAAAATAATCCAAGCGTTAAAAGCCTATTCCTTTTTTTCTTTCAATTGCTTGCAATAGTCCAGCATCTTTCGATTCATATCATACATCGCCCGCGATAATTCGCTGGGCCAAGCAACCGACATCTTTCTAACGGCTTCAACATTTTCTTCGGAAATTTTCCCTTTCTCATATGCTTCTTTGGCCGCTATTGTAAAATTTTTCAGCAGCCCATCGACAAATTTTTCAGCGTCGACCGATTTTAGATATTTTATTGCAATATCCAAATTGGCAATGGATTCCTTTATCTTTTTCTTCAACTCAATTTTGGAAATTTTATTGGAAAAAGCTTCACTGTAGAGATCAAAAATTTTATTCATCTATTTTCTCCAGCATAGGTTGGGACAATTTTTGTAAAATGTTTGCCTTTGTCAAATCTCAAATTGAATCCCAAAGGGATAGAATCTATTTTTTTTAATTATTGATTCGACGTTTGATGAATTGTATTTAAACCTATGGGCTCGAGAAATTGATAGACGATGATTGGAAAATTTTTCAGATTGTTTGCCGGGCATACCCATAAAAAATTCATCAAAAAATGTCAACCGACCATAGAGAAAATCAATGGACTGGAGGAAACCTATGAATCGCTATCCAACGACACCATTGCTACGAAATCGGAGGAACTGAAGCGAAGGGTGGAGGGAGGAGAATCCCTCGATGACATTTTACCGGAAGCGTTCGCGTTGGTAAAAAATACGGCCCGCCGCCTGTGCGGTAAGGAAATCGAAGTGTGTGGCCATAGATTAATTTGGAATATGGTGCACTATGACGTGCAACTGTTGGGGGGGATTGCCCTGCACCAGGGGAAAATCTGTGAAATGGCAACGGGGGAAGGAAAAACGTTGGTTGCGACATTGCCGCTGTATTTAAATGCCCTCACCGGGCAGAATTGCCAGTTGGTTACGGTCAATGATTACCTCGCTCGCCGGGATGCGGAATGGATGGGCTATCTCTATAAATTCCTTGGCATAACGGTTGGGTGTTTGCAAAATGAAATGGATACCGAAGAGCGTCAAAGGGCCTACGGTTGTAACATAACCTATGGAACAGCGTCGGAATTCGGGTTTGACTACTTGCGCGACAATGGCATGGCAACTTCCCTGGAGGAACAGGTCCAACGGGGACATCATTACTGCATCGTCGATGAGGTGGATTCTATCCTAATAGATGAGGCGCGGACGCCACTGATAATTTCAGGGGCAGCCCCCAAGGACGAAGGAAATACGCCCTATGTGGAGTTAAAACCGTCGGTCGCCCATTTGGTCGAGTTACAGCAAAAATTATGCAATCGTCTGGCATCAGAGGCCAAAGTCGTGCTGGATGATAGCGAAACAGATTACAATCGCGATGCCTACAAGAAACTTTGGCAAGTGAAGCTTGGAATGCCAAAAAATAAGCAATTTTTACGCCTCATGGAAAATGGAACCTATCGAAAAAACTTCGACAGGTTCGACCTCGAGATGAATTCCGAATTGCTCAAAAGTGAAAGATATCAAGTCAAGGAAGAGCTGTATTATTGCCTGGATGAAAAGGATAATCAGTCGGATTTGACGGAACTTGGACGTACCAACTTGAGCGACGATGAAAATGCATTTATCTTGCCAGACCTGCCATCCATATTTTCCGCCATCGACGGGAACGATTCCCTATCGCCGAATCAAAAGGTAGAAAAGAAACGGCGGGCGGAGGAAGAATTTTCTCAGAAAAGTATCAAAATTCACTGTCTGACCCAACTTTTGCGGGCATATTCTTTGTATAACAAAGATGAACAGTATGCCATTTTGGATGGCAGGGTTGTTATAATCGATGAGAATACCGGCCGAGCCATGCCGGGACGTCGTTGGAGCGATGGTTTGCACCAAGCCATTGAGGCCAAGGAAGGCGTGAAGATTGAGAGAGAGTCTCGAACCTACGCTACCATTACGATGCAAAATTACTTTAGAATGTATGAAAAATTGGCCGGCATGACGGGTACCGCTGAAACGGAAGCCCAGGAATTTAACGACATTTACCATCGATCCGTCGTGGTGATCCCTCCGCATAAAAAGTGTATCCGCATTGATTTGAACGATGAAATATATAAAACTCGTCGGGAAAAATACAATGCGGTGGTCGAAGAGATTAAAGCAGCCAACAAAAATGGACAGCCCGTTCTGGTTGGTACGACATCCGTCGAAGCTTCGGAATTGTTGAGTAAGATGCTGAAGCGGGAGACGATAAACCATAAGGTTTTGAATGCCAAGTATCACCAACAGGAAGCGGAAATCATTGCCCAAGCTGGCCAAAAAGGAGCCGTCACAATTGCGACCAACATGGCGGGGCGTGGTACGGATATCAAATTGGGGGATGGCGTCCCGGAGTTGGGGGGATTGTTTGTGGTCGGTACGGAGAGGCATGAATCCAGGCGGGTCGATCGGCAGCTGCGTGGCAGGTGTGCTCGCCAGGGAGATCCCGGATGTTCGAAATTTTTCGTTTCCCTGGAAGATTCTTTGATGCGAATTTTTGCTTCGTCGGGTCCAATAGCACGGCTACTGCAGAATACGTTCAAGGAGGGGGAAGTACTCGCCCATCCGCTGTTGAACCGTTCCATTGAAACGGCCCAGAAAAAGGTGGAACAGCACTACTATTCCATTAGAAAACATTTGTTACAGTACGACGATGTCCTTAACCAGCAGAGGAAAATTATCTACTCTCTCAGGAACGATTCCCTAATTGAAAATAATGTTCAAAGCGTTATTTTTAGCATCATACGCAATGAACTGGATTTCAGGTTGGAACAACTATCGGATAACCCTTCGGAAAACAAAGAGGACGATGACAGCCTTAGAACATCATTGTCCTGGATAAATATTAACTTTCCTTTGAATTTGAAAGCATCCGATCTGGCGAATAAATCCCGGGATGCAATCTGTGAATTAATTTTATCCAAAATAAAAGATGCCTATGAAATAAAACAATCCACCGATGATCCGGAATCCCTGAAATTTATCGAAAGGGTGATTCTGATTCGTGCAATTGATGGCAATTGGCAAAAACATCTGACGGAAATGGATGCCTTGCGGAGTAGCGTTGGACTTCGCGGCTATGGCCAACGGGACCCAATAAATGAATATCGCACGGAAGCATTCGAATACTTCGACCTAATGTTGAAACAGATAAATGCGGATGTCTGCTCCCAACTATTTCGATCGGCGGGAAGTGCCCAGGCATTCAATAGGATGGTCAGTGAATTGCGCAAACATCTTGTGATGTCTGGTGGCGCTTTGGAAAGTGTAAATGGCGAACAGCAACGGCATGGCGATACCCCCAGGGTAACCATTAAATCGACTTCACTGCCTAAAGTCAGCAGAAACGATCCTTGTCCCTGTGGAAGTGGGAAAAAGTATAAAAAATGTTGCGGCCTAAAGTAGCAGTGGCGATGTCTGGTGGCGTTGACAGTGCGGTATCTGCGCTGCGGTTAAGGGATGCTGGCTACCAAGTACACGGCATTTTTATGCGCACGTGGAATGCCGAAGATTCGGAGAATCCGATTGCGGACTGCCCGTGGAAAACGGACTTGAACGACGTGAGAGATGTTTGCGAAAAACTCGGCATAACATTTGAAATCATCAACATGATATCGCAGTACCAAACATTGGTGGTGGAAGAACTGGTGAATGGTTATCGCAATGGAATTACGCCCAATCCAGATGTCCTATGCAATGCGCGGGTAAAGTTCGGCGTACTCAAGGGATATGCCCACGCCCATGGTTTTGAAAAATTTGCAACCGGACACCATTGTAGGGTAGTGGCAAATGAAGACGATACCGTCGACATTTTGGAAGGGGTTGATAAAAACAAAGATCAGTCATACTTTCTCGCCCTGCTTTCCCAGGAACAAATACGGAACACACTATTCCCGGTAGGGGAACTGACAAAACCTGAAGTTCGTAGAATCGCGGAGAAAGCGAACTTACCAAATTGTAAAAAAAAAGATAGCCAGGGAATCTGTTTTTTGGGCAAGGTAAAGATTCAAGATTTTCTATCCCACCACATACAAGATCAGCCCGGCGACATCGTCAATGCCCAGGGCGAAATCATTGGCAAACATCGGGGTTTGTTTCGATTTACCATGGGCCAGCGACATGGCATCAATGTCCCATCAAACCTTGATTTTTCCCACTACGTCGTCGTTGGGAAAGACCTTGTAAAAAATCAACTGGTCGTAGAAATTGAACGGCCAACGTCGAAATCCCTATTCGGGGATGAATTTTTCATCCATGGTCTAAGCTTTACAAATGGAGGATTTGGAGACCATAAAAACCTGCTGGCTCGCCCACGGTACCGTGATCCTGCCCAAAAGATTGAAATTTTTCAAACGGAAACAGCCACGGCCCGTGTTATCTTTGAACAACCCCAGCGGGCAATAGCAAGTGGGCAGGTCATAGCATTTTATCGGGATGAAACTTTGCTCGGCGGTGGCATATTTGATTGAATTTGTCCAGTCATGTTTTGACAATTGTTTCGGAAATGGTTGGAGTTCTATTTGAACATTTATTTGAATAGGTGTTTTTCGATATTTCGTGCAGCATAGACGAAAGTCCTAATGTCCTTTATGGCTTCGTTTGAATCTTCCAATAGAAGATGCCCGGTCATTTGATAGCGTTTATAGGAAGCATTCGGCAGCACTTTTCCCCAAGCTTTTAGCACATCGAATTTGTAGCGAAAATCATCATCTGCCCAAAAGAATTTGATCTTTTTGTTGCCCAAAATAAATGCTTTTTCTTCTATCGTGCTTAAAGTTTCCAAGGATGGATGGTCGGGTAGCCATGGAATATCGTCTATCCCGGCAGCAATGGCCACACGGTTGGAAATTTTTCTGTAGGGCCACAGGAAACCGTCGACAACGTCCCCATCAAGTATGGAAAACGTCCCCAGGTGTAAACAAACCCGCGTGAACAAATTAAAAAGCCTTGAACATAGGAATGTAAAAAGTGGAAACTTAAAAAGTAAAATAATGGCAGGCAGCTTTGGTAGGGCAAAGATGGCGGAATTTAGTAGGGACATGCTACTAATTCTCTCGGGCCAACGTTCCGCCATGGCCAAAGCTACCACAACGCCGAAATCTTGCGCCACGATATGGAATTTTTTAAACTGTTTTATTTCGGCAAAGCAAATGGCATCTTCTATGTGCGTTTTGATATCATACCTATAACTTTCCGGTTTATCGGATAATCCGTAGCCAATGTGGTCAATCGCTATGCACCTAAAATCTGGACGTAGTAAAAGTATCAAATTTCTAAAAAAAAATGACCACGTTGGGTGCCCATGCAAGAACAATACCGTCTCTCCGGAACCCTCCTCAATGTAATGCATCGTTGGCCCATTCCTCAATTTAACATAGTGTTGTTGAAACGGATAAATTTTTTCTAGGAAAGGTGGTAATGATCGTTCCATCATGCCATTTTATATGCGGCAACTATCCTATCGAATTTTTACGGATTCGCAACTCAATTTTTGTTCTCTTGGATAAAATCTGTAGTTACTTTCCCGAATATTTTTGAGAGTATACCAACGTTCGCCAATTTAAACCCAGCACCAGTCTGGGCTGATTTTCAACGGAGCGAAAACTACTTTAGGACAAGATAGATTCTGGAAACATTACCATTTTTCTTTTCCTGGACCAACTCATCAAATATTTTTTGATCAAATGGCAAAAGATCTCCTCTGTCCCATCCGCTACCCGTATCTTGCCCATGTTTATATCCATTCACATATACCGGTTTAAAGTATACCTTTTTCCCCACGAAGGGAAATTTTCTAGCAGATGATGAAACAATACCTAATGGTTGGCTTTTTTGGGGGTCAACATTCTTGCCATACCAGATATAACACCCGTCAATGTTCATTGTATCTTCAACTCCCGATGGTGATAGACCTAATAATTGCAAACCGATCATGGAAGGTACCCAGCCGTTAGGACTTTCCAATCTGGCAAATTTTGGCACATCGATGGCCTGAAAAAAAATTTTCCACTCCAATTTCCGACGCATACTCTGGCTAATAGATTTATATTGTCTGGGTGTGAAACGCTTGGATGCCATTTTAGTAAAAAGTTCGTAGTAGATGATACTTCGTTCCGTTTTTAATGCCTGAGAATCAGCAATTTCAAAAAATTTGCCAATATTTACAAAAACATTCATTGCTGATATTAGAAAAACACATGCAATCGATGCGGCTATGAGCATTTCAATCAATGTAAACCCTTTTTGTAAAGCTTTCAAAATACACGTATCAGTTAAATGTTTTCAACATAGAAAGTTATGTAGGTCAATATGTGCTAGGACGTAACCACTAACTCCCAAGGAAGATAGTCTATGTAAAAAAAACAATCTTGTCAACTCAGAATTGAGAATTATGTTCTGTAGCACAGGTTTGGTATGAATCAAAGACAGCCGCCCAAGGTTGATCCCCAGGTCGATTCGAGGTCTCGCAATGTAAAAATCTTTCCTCCCTTTAAATTTCTTAGTTTTTCTAATTTTCAAAAAATTTCTTTAACTTTCCGAAACCTTTTTTTAGCAAAACAATTTTTTGTCCATATTTTGCCTATGAACTTTTCTTGGTGCTCTGTTTTACACTTCCCCCATCCCCTGCAAGGCCTGGATTTATCAGTGGTGGTGGGAAAGCGATTCGAACGCTTGAAGAGTGAAACTCGACAGATTTACAGTCTGCATCCTTTAGCCACTTGGATATCCCACCAAAATAGCATTTTTATAAAACTGCACAGAAGCTAGAAGTTTTTGATGATTTGCCAAGGAATTTTTTTGCATCCCATTTATAGGAAACGAGGGGCAATGGCAATGCCTCCGTGAGTCTGAGGGGTTTACCAGACCAGTATTGGGAAGACGGCCATTGCCCCGGGAAAAGCTCGTCAGTAACACCACCGACCGCCAAGCATAGGATACTGTCCAAGAACCAGCAGAAAGCGAACACCTTCTTTCTCTTTACCAACCGAGCTTTTCGCCCATGAAGATGTTCGTCTATGTTACTTTCATCCAGGTAGATTCATTTCTTTCTTTCGCTTCTCTAGAAGCTTTTTCGCTTCCTGTATTTCTTTAGCAACGTATGCATCTCCTTCGTATTGTACTTCGATAATTGGAATCACAGTTTCCTCGTAGAAACGAGGGGCTGACATTTTCTTCTCAACGGTGACGTCAAGGTCGGCCAATGGAAGGACCATGAGTTCCTTCTGAATGCTATGAGCTCCCTTAATAGAGAAAAACCCAGAAGCAATGGAGTAAATCGGAATTTGCCCGTAAATTCCCACATCCCCATAACTATTATTCTCTGCGGGGCTCAGCAGTGCCCAAGATTCAGCAGATTTCGCATTATCACATCGGTAAACACACTTCTTCGAAGTTTCAAATGAGGTTAAAAAATCCTCTCCAAATAAGAAATCAGCTCCATCCGAGTTGACCATTCTTATGGCGTGCAAACTTGGCGGATCTTCATCGGTTTGCCCGGGAAGTTTTACATGGCGCAAAATCAATTGCGTATAGGCGTAGCTCGCGGCAATGTACGGCGCGATTCCTTGGCATTTTGCCCCGAAATTTTTATCCCTTGCCTGCCATCTATTGTAGTCGTCAACACCATATATTCCATCCGCAAGCACCCGGGCAAAAAAGGGATCCTCCCATATCGGAGGTGGTTTCGACGACACTCTCTTGGAATTAAGCAGCACATGGTCATTGACCACATCTCTTAGGTATGATGTATCCCCGCGTATCCATTCATGCCACATACCACATTGCACAAAGCTGGATGTTCCAGGCTCGCGTGCGATCAGTTGTCGAGTTCGCGGTGGAAGTGAAATTTCCAGATCTTTCGCCGGGGGCTCCCCGTTTTTATCCAGCCATTCAAAAAATTTTTCGTGGATCCCATCGAATACGGTCAGATCCGATAGAATCGTACCAGCATCTTCATCGAAGACACGTGAGGCTAGTAGTACCCTGGTTGGCCTTACACCCTTCTGAATGTCTTCTAGCTGCGCTTGATCGAAGATTTTATCCAATTCCATCTTTATGCTTAGTATGGCAACGTCGTATATGAATTCATCCTTGACTTTGCCCTTGAGCCATTGGCAATTTTTGAAAATTTCCAACAACATCTCCGGAGACTCGGACTGCAATCGCCCGGCTAAACTTATCAACCCAATTTCTTTCGCCGGTGAGCAGATTTTTAGTTCTTTGAATCCATAGACAACCGTAGCTCTTTCTACTGCTAGAACGTGGCTACGACCGGTGATTTCGCCGCCGGAGCCCAGGTGTTCAGTTCCAGAGTTGGATGATCGACTCGCTTTCGTCGTTGCCCTTGATTCCATTGTGCATGACCTGTCCTGCAGTCGCTTCCCGGCAATTCGAGCACCCATGTCAACCTCGCGGCTGATTCGCAATTCTTTGCTTCTTTTCTTTGGGCGTCCTACGGTTGCCTCAGCATTTTCGGTTTTTTCTGCGATGTTTAGCGTCCTCGCATGAGACCCATGGATGGTATGAGGAATCATAGTTGTGTGGGAAGCCGACTATGCATTCTTATGAAAAACGCAATTAAAAAATATTTTTTTGCGAAAAAATTTTATCACCGTGTATTCTAACGTGTATTGCAACTGAGAAGAAAGAAATATAGCACGGTTCCCCTTTCGCATCAAAGCCCTCAGGCTCTCTACCCCATTTTCCACCAGGCCTGGATTTATCGGTGGTGGTGCTCGAGGAGGGACTCGAACCCTCAAGCCGTTAGGCACCAGATCCTAAGTCTGGCGTGTTTGCCAATTTCACCACTCGAGCAATTGTGGAAGATAACCTACTGGAAAAATTCCCCAAAAAGAACGTCATTTGAAAAACCTTGCCATTTCCTTTTCGGCGGAATCTTTAGTGTCCGAAGCATGGGCAATGTTGCGCATTTTGTCCAGTCCAAAATCTCCGCGGATGGTTCCGGCAGGTGCCTTTTGGGAATCGGTTGGTCCGAGAATATTTCTCACCCTTTCCACCGCATTTTCCCCTTCAAAAATCATCACCATGACAGGAGTGGAGCTCATGAATTCTACAATTTCGGGGAAAAATGGCAAATGGGTCAGATGGGCATAGTGTTCCCTAAGTAAATCATCGTCCAATTGCATGATTCTGCATGCGGTAGGATTTAGACCTGCATTTTCTAACCTGGAAATAACCTGCCCCACCAGCTTCCTTCGCATGCAGTCGGGCTTTAAAATAATCAATGATTTTTCCATAAAACTCTTTTTTCTCAGTTCCAAAACTTTACCTTTCCAAAGCAAAATACTTTGTAAAACGGATCACTCCCCCACAAAGATTTCACCGCAACCACCCTGGAAATTTTGATGATAATTTCCGTTAAAATGTCCATATAATATTTTTCCCGAAACATATATTATGTGAAATGGCAACATCCTTTCGGGCGAAATGCCATTCCTATGGTAAGAAATATCTCGCCATTGCCCATGCCTGAAAATTTGGATGGGAACAATAAAAACTATGGCGGAATTACATTTTTGATATTTATTAATGGTGTAAAATTTGTAAAAAATATTAAAATTTCATCGGTACTTGGAATTTTTATCGTCCAAAAAGGGAAAATGGTTGACTAATTAGGCAATATGGAAGAGTACAGATAACAATCTCGGAAAGATTATGATAGCGATAGTTGAAGCCATGCGGGCAGGGTTGCTTAGAAAAGATAACATCCTGAGGAATGTCATCGCTGGAATGGTTGTAGCTATCATAACGTTGCCGCTGTCCATGGCATTTGCCATAGCTTCTGGTGCGAAACCGGAAGCCGGAATTTATACTTCCATAGTGGCCGTTGTAATAGTATCCCTATTCGGTGGTAGTAGGGTCCAAATCACGGGCCCCACGAGTGCATTTGTCGGCGTATTGCTAGGAGTGTCATCGAAATACGGCCCGGAAGGTCTGCAAATCGCTACGATAATGGCTGGCATTATGATACTTTTGATGGGCATATTTAAATGCGGGCAAATAATAAAATTCATACCGGAACAGGTCATTGCAGGATTTACGGCGGGGATCGGGGTTAATATGTTAATTGGCCAGGTCCCAAATTTCTTCGGGCTAGGGTGTGGCCATTTGCCGATCAACATATGCGACAAATTGAAAATCCTGGGCCAATCGTTTGGATCGCTGGATTTGCCAACCACATGGTTAGCAATCGCATCCCTATTGACCATGGTAGTAGTTTCAAAGACGTTCCTGCGAAAAATTCCAGCTCCCCTCGTCGCCCTGGTGTTTGGCATAGTAATGCAGGCAACATTTCGCTTCGAAAGTGTAGCCACCATCGGTTCTGTTTTCGGTGGACTTTCCAATAGGCTGCCATCCTACACCTCCATCCCAGCACTATCATTGGATGTCATCCAAAAATTGCTAGCACCGGCATTTGCCATCGCCATGCTGGGAGCAATAGAGTCGCTCCTGTGTGCCGTCATAGCGGATAGTTTGTCCGGAACTAAGCATTCGTCCAACCAGGAATTGATCGGCCATGGGATAGCCAACATGGTGAGTCCAATGTTCGGAGGCATCGCAACCACGGGTTCCATTGCCCGTACCATCGCAAGTGTCAAAATGGGAGGGAATTGCCCGATTGCGGGACTGGTGAGTGCGCTTGTTTTATGTTTCATCCTGTGCCTGCTGTCACCGTTGGCAAAATTTGTACCGCTGTCCTCCCTGGCTGCCATATTGTTCGTCGTAGCATTTCGAATGATCAACCACAGACACGTATATAATTTGCTGGTGTATGCCCCCAGGAGTGACGCGATTATTCTCATTCTCACATTCGGGTTGACATTGTTTTGCGGCATAGTAATGGCGGTTAATGTTGGTGTTGTGCTATCCGCATTGTTACTAATGAATAGGATGGCTGGCAGTAGCCACATTGACCGGGTGAGTAAGAAAAAATATCTCGACTATGACTTTTCCCAGGTGCCAACCGGAATAGCGATATATTCCATATCGGGCCCCATATTCTTTGGGATGATTGATAAATTTTCCGGTACGTTTTCATCCCTGGGGAAAGATGATCGGGTAATAATTTTGCGCATGTTCGATGTTCCTTTCATCGACGCAACGGGGTTAGAAAATTTACACCTAATTATTTCTTCTTTTAAGAAGCGGGGCATCTTTATCATGTTGAGTGAAACAAATAGGGCGGTCATGGAAAAACTAAAACGTTCCTATATGAAAAAAAGCCCAATAATTAAGATGGCTGATAAATCTATCATTGAAATACTAGATATCGCCAATAAAATACTAAACCAGTGATATGCTGTTGATTTTTATCTTTGTCCTGGGTGCATGTATTGGTAGCTTTTTAAACGTTTGCATATGTAGAATTCCCGCCGGGGAATCCATTGTGTTTCCCCGTTCGCGGTGTAAATGCGGAGCTCAAATCCCCTGGCATTTGAACATTCCCCTGCTGTCATGGTTATTTTTAGGGGGCAAAGCCCAGTGCTGTGGCCGTGGTATTCCAGCAAGATATTTTATCGTTGAATTTCTAACCGCCACCCTGTTTGTGGTGGTGTTCGCCAGGTCCAATTCGCTGCCGAATTTTATCATAGGTAGCGGATTTTGTTCTTTGCTTTTGGCCATTGCGTTTATCGACATGGATACCATGGAAATTTACGACGCGATGTCGGTGGGGGGAATGTTTGTTGGTTTTGTCATTTCCTTGCTATTTCCCCAATGGCACGATGAACAATCGGGCATATCTTCCCTGGTCAAAAGTTTGAGCGGTGCATGTTTGGGAAGCGGATTAATATTTTGGGTAGCAGTAATGGGAGAAATGGTGTTTAAAAAGGAAGCCATTGGGGGTGGCGACGTAAAGTTATTGGGGACCATAGGTGCATTTATTGGATGGAAAGGGTGTTTATTTTCCCTATTCGGCGGTTGCCTCATCTCCACCCTCATTTTTTTACCATCATTGCTAATATGGAAACTGATAAAAACTAAAACTTTTACAATACCCCGAATAATTCCATTTGCTCCCGTACTGGTAATCGGAAGCATTACCCATGTCCTATGTGGCCGGAACCTATTGGAGATGTTATTCTGACATTTTCCATCCCCACACCATGTTTTTAGCCTTCCCCAAGTCGGGACCTATTCAGGTTACACCCTCCGTTCCCATGCAATATATTCTGCCGTGCGATACCAACGGCCCACGATTCCCGTTTCTCCCTATTTAACCCTAGGATCCTTCTCACGTTTTCGATGCGCAGGATATTGGAAAAATCATTGACAAGGCATTGGGTACATGCAGTTTGCTTTGTCACCGTCCGCCGGTGCGAGCGTAGCTTAGTTGGTAGAGCACCACTTTCCCAAAGTGGATGTCGAGGGTTCGAGTCCCTTCGCTCGCTCCAAACACTCATAGGGTATTGCTGGCACTTTGTTCACCTAGCTACGGCAGATTGTAATACCCATGACTCGTAAATTCAAATAAAACTTATAAAACGCGAATGGCGAAATTAGAAAGGGAAATTGACGGCTAAAACGGCGGCACAAATGGCCGAGAAAGCGGATTTTGGAGAGCGAAAGCGAGACAAGGTAGCACCGAAGAAATTTTTA
>JAIRMM010000031.1 GCA_031258695.1 Puniceicoccales bacterium | reverse complement strand
GGTGCCGAGGCTGTGGGGCAGGAAGATGGTCAAGTTGTACATGGTCGCCATAGCCCGGGGAGACGTTCCGCGGCGAATGGTCGATTGGTCTTCACTCGGTGTAACATCTCTCTGCCGGTAGAGATTATTTTTCATGCTTCGGTGGTTCCACCAGAGGTGCAGGAGAGATGCTGGAGAGGCGTCCCTTTCGGACATACTGCAAATGCCCTGGAGAAGGGGCCTCTTTGCCTGACTTCCACAGCAGCGTCTCCACCTCCAGGATTTGCTTGGTGCCGGGCCATTTGGCGAGGCGCTCCGACACTGCCATTGCACCCAGCGTCCTGACTTCCACACGGCCACACGGCTGTGGCTCTTGCAGTGTTCCGTCACACTTCTGAAAGGTTTTATGGCGAACTGTCGGGCAATCTCCTTGTACACTGCTCTATGATTATCTTTGATGCGGAATAGATAGTTCGCTTTTTTTGCATCATTATTGCGCAAATTTTTTTTGGCTAAAGATGGCGTCTCCGGTGATAATTTCCCCGTCCATGGCAGAATTTTCCAGCAAACGCAGTGCGGTTGTGATTTCGTTTTCTCCAGGCTCCACGGCCATTTGATTGATCACACCTTCATTTTCCGTTAGGAAAAGCGAGAGCAAATGAACGGTCGACATGCCTCCCTGACCGGTGCCGTTTAATCCATGGCAATGTGCCCGCTAACACACTCGCTGCGATCGGAAACATAACCTGTTCCAACATTTTCGCGTCCATTCGCCGCAGTAAATTGGACAGCATCGCCGCACAGGAGGTTCCTTGGGGGAACCTCAAAGACTCTTTCGCTTTCTTTGATACATTTGCTCCCCAGGACGCTATCTGCTGCAGGCTTTTCTGTCCCGCCATCGACGACGCCAGCATCAGGCTCACCACAAACACCAAATTCTATCTCCTCCCGGATGCACTCTTCGGATCTTCCAACTTCTTCAATTTTTCACTGTCCTTTTCCGCCCTTTTCTCTCCTTTTTGTCCATTCTTTTCGTCTTCCTTCGGCAAGAACTAAATGGCCCTGCGGGCCAGGGTCAGGACTCATAAAAAAGCTTGACATAAAAGGGAAAAAGAAAAAAGGCGTAAGAACTCAAGGAACTTGTGAACGAAAGTGAGTCCCGGACTCGGAAGGAGTCCCCGTTCGGGTCTAGAATGAGTACTGAAAGCCGCCGGAAAGGCTGTAGGTGGAGATATCCTCGTTGAACCTTCCCGTGTAGGAAGCAACGACGGACCAGTTGGCATTAAATTTTTTGGAAACTGCGAGTGTTCCGATGGCGGCATGTTTGCTGGACTGACCATAGGCAGGTGTGATTGCACCGATGCCGAAATTGTTGTCAATTAGGATGGTGGCATCGGCATGTTTCCGCATCGGTTGGCACTCCCAACCGGCCCTTAGGGATAGCAACCACCTTTCATCGGCATGTTCCGGGTCGAGAATTTCTCTTTCGACGTTGATGCCGAGGACGACGGCAAAGAGGTTATGGTTAACGGCAGAGACATGCTGGGTACCCATTTCTGCCGTCGACGTGTCGTCGTGTCCCCTCTGGGCAATGCGGCTGTAATTTCCTCGGAGCCACAGCCCGAACTGACATCCCCCGTCGACGTGCAGGTTTTTGACGATTTCCGCACCGACGAAGATGTTATGGGACCGGACCTTGCCGTCGAAGACGCCGAGTTCCGAATTTACCCGATGCAACCTGTCGCAACCGTGGCCGTAGCCAAGGGTGACCCCGACGTTGGTCTTCAACTGTTCATCGTTGAAGGATTCGTAGGCCCCGAAAAGTTCCACCATGTAGACGTCGTGCTTGGCGGATTCTTCAACGGCGGCGGTTGAATGGGAAAATTTTGTCTTCCCATGGACATAGCCGAAGGCGGTGCCCAGGCGGAGATATGTTTCGTTAGGGAAACCCCACACATTGTCAATGCCC
Source organism: Puniceicoccales bacterium (assembly GCA_031258695.1). Taxonomy (GTDB): domain Bacteria; phylum Verrucomicrobiota; class Verrucomicrobiia; order Opitutales; family JAIRKQ01; genus JAIRKQ01. The sequence continues at coordinate 34,008 of JAIRMM010000031.1, read as the reverse complement.
AGGACGAAACCACCCATGTCGTTGGAATATCCCCACTTCGCAAGCTTATTCTGGTGTTCGTGGCCATAGACGGCGTGGATAAATGGGTCGGCGAGGCGGCCCTTGACGTTTGTCAGGCGATCGGAAATGGCATTGGAAAGCAGGGTATGGGCTGCCACCGCCAAAGATGCCAGTTCTCCATTGACATAATATTCTTCCAGGGATCCGGATTGGGGCGATTTTCCTGTTAATACAGGAAGCAGTACAGGCGATTCTCCTGTTAGCACAAGAGGCTGTACAGGCAATTCTCCTGTTAACACAAGAGGCTGTACAGGCACTCCGCCATCTCCTTCTTCTTCTCCTGTTACTTCTTCTTCAGGCCATTCTGGAGGTTCTTCTTCTCGTAAGCTATCTTCAGGAAATTCTTCTTCTCCGGAACCTCCATCACCAGGATTTCCATTATCGCCACCTTCATTTGGCTCTTCATTTGGCTGATCTCCGTTGCCACCGCCAGGTTCGCTACCGGGCTCTTCAGGTCCAGGCTCTTCCAACTTAGCTCCTATGTATAGTCCGCTGATATCATTTGTTCCATCGTTGAACAGGTATGCGGTCGATCCCTCGGTTAACCATGTATAATCTGCAAGATTTTTGGCAAAAAGGGAAGCCTCTTGGGAAGCATTAACTTTATATAGATTATCGCCTACCGGCGTAAAATTTTCCCCATCGGAAAGGTCCAATCCCAACATCCCAGCGATGGCCGCCACGTTTCCATTATTCGTTGATCGGATGATCCAATAGTTGGTCGTTTTGAAATCCTCCCCTGGGCTAATGTTAACGAGGTCGATTTTGCCACCCTCAAAGGTTAATGCATTTTCCATTCCGGCGTCGATGGATAGGTATCCATTGACCCGTTTAAATTCGCCCGAAAAGGGGGTTGGTGAACTTTCTGTACCGGAGCTATCGACGTAGAGGGTGAGTTTATGGCCCGTACTCAAAGTCAATCTTCCTCCGGAGGCACCATTCCATGGATAACTTTCAGCGTCTATGCTAATTTTTTTCTCGCTACCTCCGTATGACGTTCCCGTTTCGGGATCCACGTAGGTTATTTTCCCCTGGATTTGACCGATGACGTCGTCAAAACTTGCATGTTCATCGTCCTTTGCAAGGTGGAGGACACCCGATCGGACATGGATGTCGGGAAGGTTGGAAGCAGGCCCATAGACATTCCATCTGCTGCCGCCTTCCATGTCAATTCTTGCGAGGTCTTGGACGGGGCCGTAGGTGTTCACTTCCCAGCCACCGTAAACGGTGAAGCTGGAGCCGGTCGTATTAGCCGAACTTCTGCCCTTGCTGATGGCACCACAGACATTGACCTTGTTGATTTGCCCATTTGATGGAACGGGAATAAATAGGTGAGTAGTCAGGTCGGCCCTTCCGCCGACGTAAATTTTGAAACCTTCGCCCAATGGGAATGCATGGGCGTAGGTGTCATAGGTGGTCCCCTGGCTAGCTCCCAATATGGCAGTGGCAACGCCGTTCCCGATCGACCAATCGGCTGACAGTTTCGCAGCCAAAATGTTTACCGTGGAATTTTCAGCTATGACGCTGGATGACTCATCGAAATCCGGGGGGATAGCGAATATGCCCACGCGCCAGCCAAAGGCATCGCTACCTTTGTCCGTATTGTCGGCTCCAAAAGTATTGACCCTAAGATCTGAAGTGTCGGAACTGCTCGCCAGTGCACTCAGGGTTTGACTGCCATTCATGTTTACGGTGGCACAATTTGCCACGGTTGTACCAAAGCCTGCCGCTGCTCCTATTACACTACTTCCAGCAGCGACAGTAGGTTCGGAAGCACAATCACACGCACAGGATGTCAAAGTGTTATCTCTGTCCAAAAATACCGACAGTCCGGATATCTTGCCCAGCACGTTACTTCCATCGAATGAATTACTCGACGAGGGGTTGCCGGCACCATGTCCATAGCCCATTCCTATGACACTGCTTCCAGAAGTAGTACCTTTCGCAACGGATGTCAGGGTATTTCCACTCCCCAGGGTTACCGCCAGGTTAGATATATTGCCAATTATGGATTTAGAAGATATGTTGGAATTAGGGTAACTGGTAAGGTCTCCATAGCCAAAGCCTAACCCTATGACGTTGCTCCCAGAAACGGAAGATGACAAAGCGTAGGAAATCAAGGTATTATTATCCCCCAGGGATGTTTCCAGGTTCAATATTTTGCAGACTAGATTATTGTTTGTAATCGCGGTGGTGTAGACGGCAGAATTATAGCCGAAGCTTAAACCTATGACGTTGCTCCCGGCATAGGAAGTAGTCTTTGTGGAATCGGTAGTAGAGGAGGAAGTCAAAATATTGTTATCCCCCAAATTTGCCGCTAGATTTTCTATCTGACCGGTACTAACGCTATTATATGCGGCATTATTATATCCGAAACTTAGCCCAATTATGTTACTTCCGGAAAGGGAATGGGCATTGTTAGAAGAGTTAGAATTAGCGGTAGAAGAAGAGGTTAATGTGTTTCCAGCCCCCAGGGTTACCGTTGAGCCTGATACCCTACTGATACTGTTTTTACTACCCGAAGCAGCATTAAACCCACAACTTAGCCCGACCACGTTGCTCCCGGAAGAAGTGTAGGAGTTGACGGTATTGGTTGAAGGGGCTTCGGCGGTAGAAGAAGAGGTCAATGTGTTTGCATTTCCTAGATTTATGGTCGAACCAGATACCGTTAGGGTATCACTGGAATACCCAAGCACCAACCCTACCACATTGCTTCCGGAGGAAGAATGGAAAGCATTGGCAGAAACATTATAGATGGCATTCTCATCGGAAGTGGTGATGGAGGAAGAGGCCAATGTCTTTTCATTCCCCAGGGTTGTGTTCAACTCGGACACACTGGCTCCCATATAGCTGTAACTTGCCACCAACCCTATGACGTTGCTTCCCCCGGAAGAAAAAAGGGAACTATCGAAAACACTACACCTGGCAAAAGAGGTTAGGGTACTTCCATCGGTGGATTCATCACCCATGTTCACTGTCAATTTGAGTAGGTTTGCAGCACCGGATTCAACGGCCTCCGCCGATCCAATTACGTTGCTCACGGAAGAAGAAGAAATCCTATCCTTCGGAGGATAATAGGAAAAATCATTGGACACAGCGGAACCCGTGGCAGTGGCCCTGGCAGAAGATGCCAAGGACACAGGAGCTTGAAATGTGAGCTTGTTCGTATTTGATGCCTGTATTGCCGATGCATAGCCATAGGATACCACATCGGAACTAATATCGGTGTATGCTACCACCGTGGGGGATACGGGCGTCTCTGTCCTCGTAATGGCTAAATTTACGCCTGCGTCTAGGTCGATGCCGGTATTGGTCATGTGAATCTGGTTTACCGTTTCATTTAAGGTTCTTGCGGTTTTTGTTTGTGTTGGTTCCTCGCCTTGGACTTCTTTTGTTACCCCTTGGTCGCCTTCTGCGTAGATGTGGGCATTGGTCACGGTTTCAGATTCGGGGTTGGCAGGGTTAAGTAGTTTTGCCGGAGTGCTTCCATTATTGTCGAATCGCATGGTGAGCAAGGAGTTTAGTTTGACATCCTCCCCATAGGTATTGTCAAATCTAACATGGAGGGCAGTATTTGGATAAGTGGCAGAGTTTGAATCTACCCTACCCAGGATTTCAAGGTTATCAGCAATATTTTGAGTTGTGACATGTATACTACCTTTAGTCTGTGTGGAGCCTTTACCACCCCCTGATATATCTCCAAATCTAACAATATTGTTGGCAGCAGTATCTATCGACCACTCTTGGGTGTCTGTTAGGAGGTCTACTACACTATCATTCGATGATCCTCCGGATACAACTGCTACCAGCGAGCTGGGGTTACAAATTAGACAACCAATTGCCACCACCAGGTTTACAAACGTTCCTATGCGCCCTCCCTTAACCATATGCCTATTCCTCTTGTTGGTGCAGAGGGTAACTTCTTTGCCGTGCCCGTCAATGGTGATTCATAAAAAATATGTGAAATTTTCACGATTATGAAAAAAACCGGAGTAAACTTCGGAAATGTTACCATCTCCCACAGTCCATCCGTTTCAAAAATGCAAAAATATGGGCAAGGCCGCCGGGTGGTGCCAGGATCAGGACCCCTGGAAGAGGCTTGGCGGTTGGAAAGAAATGAAAACCACGGGGCATGTGGTGCATCGCCCCCCGGCGTTTTTTCTTGCCAAATTCCGGCGACGGAATTTCATAGGTCCTTCAATTATACAGCTATGAAATTCGACATGCTGGGTAGTGGAAGTACGGGAAATTGCGGTCTCATAAGGACAAAAAACAGCATCGCGCTAGTAGATGCGGGGTTTTCATGTAAACGCATAAAAGAAATGCTGAGTGCCCACAACATTTGTCTTGAGCAGGTAAATGCTGTGTTCATTACCCATGAACATTTTGACCACATTCAAGGTTTGCGCGGCCTATCGAAATTTAGGCACATAAATTTTTTCGCCAATAAAAAAACCGCCAGTGCCATGGAATATAGATACGATTTTAACATATCCTGGCGGACATTTTCAACGACCGACAGGCTGACGTTCCATGACTTGAACATCGTTTCTTTCAACGTTCCCCACGATGCCGTTGACCCCCTGGGGTATGTTTTTTCCGTAACAGCTGACGGCAGCACCGGAGGGATGCAAAGCATAGCATGGATGACGGATTTGGGATACATTCCATCCCATGTCTTGCCCTACGTTTCCAATGTCGACCTGCTCATAATTGAGTCTAACTATGACAATGACCTGCTGACCATGGATACGAAACGCCCACCCTTCGTCAAGGCCAGAATTCGCAGTCGACATGGCCACTTGCCCAATGAAGCGGCGATAAATTTTATAAAAAACAATAAATGTAATCAATGGAAAAAGGTCATCCTGGCCCATGTCAGTGCGGACTGTAACAGCGAAAGATCCATACGGAAGCTGCTGGACACCGCCAAAGGGCTCAATTTTGAGGTTGACATAGCGCACCCCTAGAAACTTCTCCCAAAATATCGGTAATTTAGCATGTCGCACCACAGGCGGTATCGCCCCATGGATGTTAGCGTTATGTTGTCATTCTCCTGCAATTTTTCACACAATCCCGCGTTACAATTTTCTAGTTCGATTTGGTGTTGTTCGCCATTGATTGTTTCCCAGGTATTTTCATTGTCGATTGCTATGGTTCTCTTTTTCGCAATGCGGGATTCATGAATTTTTAGCAACTTTTCTAGGGAAGCCATGGGGTAGCGTTTTACGTCCCAAGATCGCGGATAAAAACTGGCAAAAACTGTCTGTAGGTTATTCGTTATAATCGCTTTCCCATCCCTGGTGAATGAGGTCAGTATGCAATTCAATATGGGACAGCCATTGCGAAGAAAATCGAAGATGATTTGCAGTCGCGAATGTTGATTATCGCAATAAAATATGGGAGAATACATCACGAAACAATCGTCGTTCCCTATTTTTAACAAAGTCTTTTCATTAAATTTATGGTCAAGAATCAGCTGCCGGGTTTGGTCGAAAAATTTTCCAATTGGCCAAACAAAATTTTCCGTACATTGCCTAAACCTTGGAAATACGGGGATATCAATTTCTGCAAAAATGTTTGTTAGCTTCCATAGCCTCATGGATTCTATCAAAAAAATCACCAACAATACCGTTACCATGAGCAGGAGGATCGGCTTGGGTTCGTCGCTGCACGTGTTTACCAGGAATGAAAAAAATAGTGAAAAGGAAATCCTCAGGGCCCACATGTTAACAAACGCAAATTTTGGACCTCCGATGTACCGCCTAAGGTTAAAGAAAGTCCCCGTTAGCAAAAAGAATATTGCGGTCAAATTCCCGTTCGTTGATAATTCAAAAGCTTTTGATGTCATATTTCCCAATGTTTCCCAATGTTGTTAGTGCTTCCCGGTGTTATTTTTCAGCGATTCTAAATATTTCCAAAATGACGAATGTTGCTCGACCATCTGCATTTCACTAACCGGAAATTTTGCCCTGAATAGGAAATCCGACAGGGTGTGTTGCGGTAGCACGTAGTGGCAATACAGAGTATCGCCATTAATTTTTTCGACATATACCCTAAGCGTATCCACCTTCAAGCGATAGTATGTTTTCCCGTCGCGGCAAAAGTTTGGAATGCGCGAATCCTCGTTTTTAAATGCCTTCGCTGAAAGTTCGCTGATGCGACTGACCAACTGCAGCTGTTCATCCTTCGCGAACTTATCCAATTCCGAAAGACTTTGTTCACTGAAGGTAAGTTGATACATATTTCCCTAAAATTAAACTCAATTTTCTAAAAAAAGCAATTTTTGATTTTATATTAGTTCACTCTGCGATTAAAAGCAATCTTGGAGAGAAAGGATTTCTACGGTTCGTAGCCTCGAGGAAGATATTCACACTCGACTTTTTTACCAAAAAATCTTTCCTGGGGGGCCAATGGAAGCATTAGATAAGGTTTTTATCCCCGAGCATGTGGAGAGAAAATGGACGTCCAAATGGTTGGACGATTGTTGCTTTGACAGAACAACGGACAATGCGAAGGAATCATTTTGTATTTTGATGCCCCCGCCGAATGTGACGGGAGTGCTACACATGGGCCATTTGCTCAATCAAACCCTACAGGATGTATTCGTACGGCAAGCTAGACATTGTAACAAATGTGCCACCTGGATCCCCGGCACGGACCACGCAGGAATTTCCCTGCAAGTAAAAGTTGAAAAGGAATTGATGGGAAATGCTATCAATCCCAGGGAAATCGGCCGTGAAAAGTTTTTAGAACACGCCAAGGCTTGGCGTGATAAACACGGTGGGGTCATTTTATCACAACTGAAAAGCCTTGGGGTTTCCTGTGATTTCAAAAACCAAGTCCATACCCTCGATGGAAGCTACAGCCGGGGAGTATGGACAGCCTTCGTTGAACTATATAAGCGCGGATATATTTACCGGGGGAAACGGATGGTAAACTGGTGCCCTAAAACGCTAACGGCCCTAAGCGATGAGGAAGTCATCATGAGGCCACAAAAAAGTAAGTTATATTATGTCCGCTATGAAATTATGGAACGTCCGGGAGCGTTTATTGAAATTTCTACCACACGCCCGGAAACAATCATGGGGGACGTGGCGGTTGCCGTTAATCCAGGGGATGAACGCTATAAAAACCTGGTAGGATTGCATTGCAAGCGCCCATTGAATGAGGTAGAAATTCCGATCATTGCAGATGAGGCCGTCGTTCGAGATTTTGGAACCGGAGCTTTAAAAATTACACCCGCCCATGATGCCGTCGACTTGGCAGTCGGCCAGCGGCACAATTTACCGATAGTTGATATTTTAAATGCCGATGGAACTTTAAATGCCCTGGCCGGCTGTGAATTCGCAGGTTTAGATAGATTTGCTGCCCGTGAAAAAACGGTGGAAAAATTGCAGGCGATGGGCGCATTGACAAAAATAGAGGAATATGAAAATAGCATTGGATTTTCCGAACGGGGAGATGTGCCCATTGAACCAAGGCTTTCCGAACAGTGGTTTCTAAAATATCCAAAGGTCGATGAGGCGAAACGTGCGCTTTCGGAAGGATTTGTAAAATTTTATCCGAAACACTGGGAGAAAACCTATTTGCACTGGTTGGATAACATCCAAGACTGGTGCATTAGTCGCCAGCTTTGGTGGGGCCATCGCATCCCCGTTTGGTACAAAAAGAATTCCGATCGCAGCGATAGCAACAATTGGCATGTTTCCGTCGACGGTCCTTCGGACATTGAAAACTGGGAACAGGACGAAGATGTTTTGGACACCTGGGCATCATCATGGATATGGCCATTTGGCGTTTTCGGATGGCCAGACCTAGAAAAAATGCGTGGGGAACATTTCCAATATTTCTATCCAACCAATGTCCTGGTAACGGGTCCCGACATCATATTCTTTTGGGTTGCCCGAATGATAATTGCCGCCATGGAATTCGTAGGACCCAATAAAAAATCTCTAAGTAGCGAAGAAATCAAGGAACGCATTCCTTTTAAAAACGTATATTTTACGGGAATCATACGGGATAAAATTGGGCGTAAAATGTCAAAAAGCTTGGGGAATTCACCGGAACCGTTGGACCTAATCACTAGATACGGCGCCGATGGCCTGCGATTTGGGATTCTATTAAGTGCTGCCAGTGGCCAGGATTTGATTTTCAACGAGGATAATTTGAAACTTGGGAGAAATTTTTGCAACAAATTATGGAACGCATTTCGCTTCAGCCGGATAAATCGCACATATCAACCGTACACTAGAATATCCCTAGCCGACATAGTTGCAAAAGTTTCCATGGAAGACCTTGACATTGACGACCATGCAATTCTGTTAAATTTGATAAAATTTTGTAGCACATTCGAGGAACAGGTGGAACGCTTTGAAATCAACGCTGCCCTAAATTCCATGAGTTCATTTTTTTGGAATGAATATTGCAGTTGGTATGTCGAGGCTTCCAAAACCAGATTAAAGGAAGAGAATGAGACGGTGTCGGCGGTCCATGACATCGTCATGCGACAGTTGCTACTTCTTTTGAACCCATTTATTCCATTCATTACCGATGAATTATGGAACATGGGCGAATCCGACCAACGTAGCATGCAGAACGTTTACTGCGAAACGTCGAAGGATCTACGGTTAGCATTTGGTATCCTTGGCCTGGATGAAACTTCCACCGACAAGGTTGCCAAACTCAAAGAGTTTCTAAATTCATCCCGGCGATTAATTTCACAGTCCCAGGAGGTAGAGCATAGGTCTCTGTTGATTTGTCCAAAAAATAAAACGGCAATGAAGATTTTACACGGCTATATCCCCAAATTGCAAAAGCTCGTTGGCATAGAAAAAATAGGTTTTACCAATGAAATTCTTCAATTTTCATCCGTTCAAACATCCCTAGGTATCGTTTATCTCCACGTGGAAAGGATCAATACCGTTGAAGAAAAAAAGAAACTCACCTGGGAAATTGAAAAACTTTCCAAACTGATAAGGTTGAACGAAATACAATTGTCGAATAGGGAATTTTTTAGCCGTGCCCCTACGCATATTATCGAGGGAACCAAAAAAATGTTACGGGAAAACACCCTCAGACGGGAAGAGCTACGCAAAATTTTATCGACAATGGAGTAGCTTCCGCCAGAACTTGCCGCGGCAAGCCAACCCAGCAAAAATAGATAATCGCAACACTTGATAATATCCACAGGGCATATTGAATAATGCTACACCAAGAAAAATACAAAATATCGAAAATAGATTCCTTGCAACGGTAACAACATCTCTTCTATTACCATTTTGTTGGGTTTTTGTATCCGGGTTTGCCAGTCCAAGGGTTGACATTACCTTTGGTACTATAATTATTCCATATTGTTTCGTCTGGATTGCTTCTATGATGGCTAGGAACATAAGTCCCATTATGCTTGGTATATTCGCGTACATGTACGTCAGCATCCGCGGCAGAAACTACGCTCAAAGCCATGACAAAACAAATAATGAACTTTTTTATTTTACTTTTCATACTTGAACTTTGAATCTGTTCTGAAATTTTACGAAAGTCAAGTTGGGATTTTACAAAAATCAAAAAGTACCTGTGGATGAAGGCGATTCAAAAATCTTTTTTAAAATTCTTGTAAACAAGCGGTAAAAACCACAAAAACACACAGGCCGGAGAACAGGCATCGATTCCTCAATATTGTTATTTCATGACTCATCTTGCCGCTCATTGCCTCGAAATAGGCAGGGAATAAAAAGCCCTTTTCTTTGGTTTTCCCATCCTTTGGAACTTTTTCCATACCTAATGTTCTACTGAATAGTCCATAAGGACTTCGTCTATTATTGTTTTGCAATACCGTTCCAATTTAGCAATGGAGTATCCTTGTTTTCTAGTATGGACATATTCATGGAACTCTCCCCGCATATGTTCACATCTTTTCAAAATGTCTTTATCGGTATTGTATAAAATTTCATATTCCGACCCTTCACAATCGATTTTTAGTAGTTTACAGGACTTTATGGCGAACTTTTTAAATATATCTTCCAGCGTTATAGACTGCACATCACAGCTTTGAAAACTATCAACACTTTTCTCCGCACACAGGACTGACCCTCCCGAATTTGTCATATCGATATTCAAATTAACGGTTCTCCCATCTTTGGTAACTGCTAAATTTTCCACGGTAATAACTCCATCGGGAATTTTATTCAGTTTGATATTTCTTTTAAAATTTTCAAAATTCTCTTTTACCGGTTCGAATGCATAAATTTTCAAAAAGGGGAACTTTTTAGCCAGGAAAATGGAAATCATTCCCACATTTCCTCCGATGTCTATCACCACATCTCCCTCTTTAAAATCTATGTTGGAAAAATCATATGAATTACGTCCAATTTCATCGGCAACCATTCTTACCGTATCGGAAGTAACCAGGTCACAGAATATAAAATATTGGTCTTCCAGTAGAACCTTACGTAAAGAAAATACCCGTGAAAAATCTTCACCCAGTACTTTCCTAATAAAAAATGCATCACCTTCTGACAATCTATTATTACATTGGGCAACTTCCGATTTCAATTTTTTTGTTTCCCGCTTTAACCTTTTATGGTTGGCATAGAAAGAAACAGAAACCACACCCATTGCCACCAAAAGCAATGTCACCAAAATACTACATTTTTTCTTCATGGGGCTTTCCTTTCATCAATTCCTTTTTGTATAAAAAGTGACAGTAGCAGGCCAATAAAGGTTAAAATTGGCATGGTTAGGAGGGCATTCCGGAAAGCGACATGGGATACTACATCCATGTCGCTGATAGAATTTCTCCCCATTAGCCAGCCGACTATGGGTTGAAATATCCCTCCAACAAACATTATGATCATGTTGACCACCGCAATTGCACTGCCCTTCGCACTCGGCAAATTAGCTTCTAAACTTGCAACAAAACAAACCACCTGTGGACTCGAAGATATGCCGGCTAGAAACAGCAATAGTCCTATGATAAACGGAGATTGTATGGGACATATCAGCACCACTGAGAAAAAAATTGTACTTAGAAAACAGCCAAGTATTAATAATTTCCTTTTGCATCCCATTAGGTCCGATAACAACCCAACCAGCGGCCCTCCGACTAGCCATCCCATGTAAAGCATGGAGGCAACTTTGGCAGCCTCTGCCTTGTGTAGGCCCAGCGCACTCCGTATGTATTGAACCCCCCAAAGATCGCCAAATACGACGGTTGGCATATATAGGCAACTGGCTACTAATCCCACTACCCACGTTTGTTTGTTGCGGCAAACCGAAATTAATCCAGCAACAAAATGTGCCAACGGGGACTGGTCAGATTTTGCAATCTGTTTTTCCTTCTCCCAACGGGGTGTCTGAGGGATAAATAAATATACAATTATAAACGTTACCAGCCCTATGATTGCCAATAGTACCAGCGACATCCTCCATCCGGATTTGTCTATCAAAACCGATAGTGGAGCCTGTCCCAAAAGAGCTCCACAGATCCCAAGTGATGTGGCCAAGCCCGACAAAAAAGCCAATTTATTTTCATGGAACCACACCGCAGCTAGGTACATGACACCAATAAAAGCACAGCTTGAACCTACTCCCGCCAAAATCCTCCCCGTGGTTACATAGAGCAGGGAATTGCTTGGAATAATCATGGAGAGACATCCGATGGACACTAAAATGGAAGCGGGCACAAGTACCTTTTTACCCCCAAATTTATCAAACAGTAGGCCGGCAAACAATTGTAGGGGGGAATAGACCAAATAATAGGCACTCAATACGGCCCCCATCGTCGCAGCGGATGCGGAGAACTCCACGGCCAATTCGTGTTCCATTACGCTGGGAGCAATGCGAACCGCATATTCGTACAAGTAGAAAATTGATGCTGCTATCCATGCGAACCAAGCAACACGACCACTCTTTTTTTCATGCTTCATTATGTCTTTGCCATCAATTTGCACAATTTCCAAACCCAAGACAATAGAAAAATTAAGGGAGCGGTAATAAATTATTTAAAAAGTTTGAAAAGAAATTCCGTCGTAGAATCTCTGGTATTGATTGGGGAAATTTTTATCCCAACATTTTCCACTTCTTTAAAGATTAATTTTTGGTAGGCGGTGTATTTGGTTGCCACCCCAGACATCATCTCAACGTCATCGGTGTTAATTTCGAACATTTCGCCGGTTTCAGAGTCTTCCACCGTAATTTTACCAATCCGTGCCACCAGCATGTCATTGTTATCCACCATTGGAAGCATCACCACGTCATGCCTTGATTTCAAAATATGTAGCTGGGTTAGTATCGCTTTTCTTCCCACGGTCAAAGCAAACGTGTCGCAAATCAAAATGACCCTGGACCGTTTGGCTAATACTTTATTTAGAAATTTTAAGGCAACCAGCAGGTCTGTCCGTAGCTTTTCCGGCGAATGAACTATTTTGTCAATTGTATACGGGAAACACTGGAGACGGCGCCGCGGTGGAAAATATTTTTCCACCCTATGGGAAAACATAAGACAACCCACCCTATCGTTATTTTTTTCCGACAACTGGGATAGTGTTTTTAAAATATCCATTGCCGATGAAATTTTCGACTGGTTTTTCGTTCCAAACCCCATGGACCCGCTAATGTCCAATGCCAAAATGATATCATTTCCGCTATCGGCGCAAATATTGTTCACGGACAAAACGTTGGTTTTGGCAGTGATGTTCCAATTTATGAGACGGGTGTCATCCCCCGCCACATATTCCCTGGCATCGGCCAGTACGATGCCACTTGGAGAGAAGAACTTGCGGTATAGTTTTGAAAGTACGTTTTTAGTCCACAAAATCATAGCACCAATTACCTATTCAACTGCCGACAATAGCCACTGGGCAACGGACATGTCTTTTCCCGCGGATAGTATCTCTTTCAATTCCCTTGAAACCTTTCGCAATGGATGCTGAAGCTTTTTGTCGTCGATGTATGGCAAAATATATTTTGCAATCGACTTTGGTTTCAGTTGGGATTGTATAAATTCCTGCCACACGCATCGATCTAGTAAAATATTTGCAATGCCCAAATATTTTACGTTCACCAACATTTTTCCAATGGCATAGGTCAGCGGATGGGTTTTATACACGATGGCACCGGGAATACCACCCAGGCAGCATTTCAAAGACATGGTGCCCGAACTCATGATGGCGGCACATGCCTCAATGCTATCCCCGTCGGGCACAAATGTTATTTTGTCCAATAGTTTTGAAAACCTCCTGTTTAAAATTTTTCGCAGGATAGCCAGTATCGCTTCATCGGGGTATACCACGATTGCCGTACATTCGCTCCTGTGTTTCAAAATTTCATTGAAACTGTCCAGCAGTGGGGGAAAAATTTTTTTAACGGCGGGACATCTGCTGCCAGGAAGTAGCAAAATTGGTCCTCCGGGATTGTGTGTAACATTTAATTTGTAGGAATCCGCCACAAATGGATGGCCCACAAAACTGACGTCCAGGTCAGTTTTCCCAAACCAGTCCTTTTCAAATGGGAAAATTGTTGCCACTCGATCGACAAATTTTGCCATTTGATGGCATCGTTTTGGTTTCCACGCCCAAATTTGTGGCGATATGTAGTAGAAAACTTTTATATCCCCACCGGCCTTGGAAGAAAGCTTGCCGTCGAACAGCATCTGGGCCAGCCGAATGTTAAAACCCGGGTAATCTATGAGACAAACGGCACGGGGATGGTTGTTTTCGATCCATAAAAATACCTGTTTTATCAATTTTGCAAAGAAGAAAAAGTTCCGCAAAACTTCGTATAAACCAACCACCGAAAATTTTGTCATGTCCAAAATCACATCGGCTCCAGCATTCCTGAGAGCACTTCCCCCAAATGCCACAACGCTGATATCGGGGCGTATTTTTTTAACCTCTGCCAGCATTTCTGCCGCATGTTGATCGCCCGAATGTTCTCCTGCTACGATAACTAAATCTACCCGTTTCCCCTGGTAGGACTCTAGGTCAAATTTTAAATTCTTCACCTGTGGGGTAAAGTAAAATAAGGCAAACAGCTTTGTCAAACCATATGGAAAAATCCATGGTAGAATGCGTATCAATTCCTGAGTTTAACACATTTTCCAATGTTTCCCGGATAAAACCTTGAAAAGCCCATCAAACGGTATGATGAGCTTCCTTCTTTTAGAACATTGCCCCATTAAATACTCCCGGGCAACAAAAACTGTTTTCCGAAGTATTTTTAACTCTTTGTTTTCCTAGCAGCCCTAGTCGCCATAGCCTTCCTAGCAGCTTCCCTAACAGCCCTGGTCGCCATAGCCTTCCTACTAACCCCCATGGCCTCCATGGCCTCCCTATCCGCCTCCTCATCCCTCCTAGCCTCCTCAGCTTTTCTAGCAGCCTCAGCCTTCCTAGCAGCCTTCCTGGCAGCCTTCCTAGCAGCCTTGATCTGCCTATCAATCTTATCCCCCCTAGCCCCCATGGCAGCCTTGAGTAAGGGATGTCTTTCCATGAGTTCTTTGAGTGTTTTCTGATCGTCTCCTGTTGCAGCTTCAGTTGCAGCTTTAATGGCTTCGCATATATTATTCCAATATTTTTGATTTTCTTTGGTGGGCGGTGGTAATTTGGCAAAAATTAAATCAACGATACCTCGCACTTTACCTTTGAACTCCTTCTCCAGATTTTCATCAAAATAAACGTTTCTCATCGCCCGGGCTACAACGGTTATCCGCCTGGCAACTTCTCTATTTTGTAAATCCCCCCGAGAAACTTCGCATTCTACTCGGACACGATCCTCCATTTCTCCCATCGTCGGAAAGTCCTCCATTATGTTCTCCAAAACGCTTTCAAGTGTCATGGACACTAAACCATCCGCCGACTCTTGATTCTCTCCGAAAAGCTCTAGTAGGCGATTTCCCGACATACCATTGACTAGTTGAATAGCCATGAGTTTCCCATCCGGCAAGGAAAACATTATCACTAATTTGGTCACGTCAAACCTCCCCTGGAAGCGCCATAATGATTCAATGGTCTCGGCCGGAGTTAGATTTGCAGTATTTTCTGGTGTAAACCACAACAAAGACGCCGAAGGGCTGAGTCCTAGACGTCGTGAAATAGTAACAGGTGAAATAACAACAGGTGGAATAACAACATCGGGAATGGCAGTGACTTCCGCCGAGCGTATTTCCAGTGGGCTACCGAATATCCTAGGCAGAGGAATACCAATTTCTCCACTACCTGCTGCAATGGGATCTACATTTTTTGAAGCACCGTCGTTTTTTTTCGTCAAATTCGCTAAACTTATATCCAATGGATTAGAAGTAGAGCATGTTCTTTCTAGTCTTCTCATAGGAAAGACATCTAGAAACAATTTTTTCTAATCTGTCAACACCTTGACAATAATTCTTTTCGGTTTACTAAAATTTTATATCATGCGGCCACACTGCTTTTTCTGGGACCCTCGTTCTTCGACGGGCGGATAGAAAAAGAACTTCCAAAAACATAAAAGAAATGTTTCCCCCATGGCAGGAAGATGGGGGGAACCTAAAAAGGTCGACATCTTCATTCTTTGGGAAATATCATTCCTGTTTAGTTTTAGAAAGTGCAATGTCCAATACGGGAAATCTTTCCCTAGCTTCTGCGAGTCTTTTTTTATTGTCTGCGCTGGGAGACTCATCTATTACAGTTTCAATAGCTTCGCATATGTTATCCCAATATTCTTGATTTTCTTCGTTGGGCGGTGGTAATTTGGCAAAAATTGAATCAACAACATTTCGCAGTTTACCTTCGAACTTCCCACGCTTTCCTTTATTGGCATAGGCGTCTTTCATCGCCCGGGCTACAACGGTTATTCGCTCTTCAAATTTTCCCTTCGGTAAACCCGGCGGTAAAGGTTCGCATTCTATTAATACACTATCACGCATGTCTTCCATTGTCGGGTCTTCGTCCATGTCCTCCACAAAATACTTTTTCTCAAAGAATATACACGTAAAACTATCCGCCGATATTGCATCCCTTCCGACAAACTCCAGTAGACGATTTCCCGACATACCATTGACCAGTTGCCTAACTATTTGATCCCCATCCGGCAAGAAAAATATAGTCCCAAATTTGCTCGGATCAGGCCTGTCTTGGAAGAGCAGTAGTCGGACAATTTCATCTTCCCTTAGACCTGCAGTATTCTCCACCGTAAACTCCAGCCAAGACACCGGATGGTTGACTCGTGGATTTCGTGGGACAACAACGGGTGGAGGTGGAACGGGAGCGGCCACCGCCGAATGTGTTTCCAGTGCACCACCGGGCACCTTACTCGGAGGAATACCAATTTTTCCACTACCTGCTACAACGGGATCTACAATTTTTGGATCACCGCCATCTTTTTTCACTGAACTTATACCCGGTGAACTTATCCTCAATGAACCATATGGAGCAGACAGACTTCTTTCTATTTGTCTCATAGGAAAGACATTTAGAAACAATTTTTTCTAATTTGTCAACGTTTTGACAAAAATTCTTTTCGGTTTGCTAAAATTTCACATCATCCGGCCACACTGCTTTTTCCGGGACCCTCGTTCTTCGACAGGCGGATAGAAAAAGAACTTCCCAAAACACAGAAGAAACGTTTCCCCCATGGCAGGAAGATGGGGAACCTAAAAAGGTCGACATCTTCATTCTTTGGGAAATATCATTCCTTTTGCCTTTTTCACCGCGAGTCTAAAACATTATATCTTCAATTGTGTTATTATGTTATTCCAACATGCTTGATTTTCCATGTCGGGCAGTGGGAATTTGTTAATAATTAAACTATTGAGATTTCGTCGTTCACCTTCGAATTCCACCCTTCGGTCTTGATTGGTATAGACCCCTATCATCGTCTGGGCCAAAGAAGTTATCCGTTCATCAACTTCTTCATCTTGTAAATCCTCCGGGAAAAATCCGCATTCAACTCGGAGATATTCCTTCATCTCTTTCACCGTCGGAAATTTCTCCATTTTTCTCTCCAAATACTTTCCAGATATCATGTGATACACGAAATTCTCCGACGACGCTCGACTCTCTCCAAAAAGCTTTAGCAGGCAGCCTCCCGACATACCATTGACCAGTTGCATAGCTATTTGATACCCATCCGGCAAGAAAAGCACAATTTCAAATTTGCTCGCATCAAATCTGCCATTTAAGGACAATACTCCAAGGATTTCATCTTCCGTTAGACCTGCAGTATTTTCCAACGTCAACTCCAAGCAAGACATCGGAGGGTTGAGCGTTGAATCTAATGGAATGACAAGGGGCGGAACGGTAGGGACCACCGCCGAACGTATTTCCAGTGGGCTACCGAATATCCTAGGCGGAGGAATACCAATTTCTCCACTACCTGCTACAATGGGATCTACAATTTTTGGATCACCGCCATCTTTTTTCAATGAACTTATACTCAATAAACCATATGGAGCAGACAGACTTCTTTCTACTTTTTTCATAGGAAAGACATTTAGAAACAATTTTTTCTAATTTGTCAATATTTTGACAATAATTCTCTTCGGTTTGCTAAAAATATTACATCATCTGACCACACTGCTTTTCCTGGGTCTTAGTCTGCCGACACGCGGATAGAAAAAGAACTTCCCAAAACATAGAAGAAACGTTTCCCCCATGGCAGGAAGATGGGGAACCTAAAAAAGTCGACATCTTCATTCTTTGGGAGATATCATTCCTCTTCAGTTTTAGAGAGTGCAATGTACGATAGAGGAAACCTTTCCTTAATTTCCCTATGTTTTTTTTCACCCTTTTTGCCGCTCAAGGCTTTACCTATGTTATCCCACAATCTTTGATTTCTTTTGGTGGGCAGTGGTAATTTGACAAAAATTAAATCAACGACTTTTCGCAGATTACTTTCGAGCTTCCTACGCCCACCCTCATCGGCATAGCTTTCTATCATCGTCTGGGCCAAAGCAGTTATCCGTTCATCAACTTCTTCATCTTGTAAATCCTCCGGGAAAAATCCGCATTCAACTCGGATATATTCCCTTATCTCTTTCACCGTCGGAAATTCCAGCATTATCCTCTCCAAATACTTTTTTTCAAATAACAAATCCAAACAATCATCCAACGACGCTCGATTCCCTCCGATAAGCTTTAGAAGGCGACATCTCGGGATGCGTTCGACCACTTGATTAGCTATTTGATACCCTCCTGGCAAGAAAAGCATAATCGCTAATTTGCTCGGGTCAAATCTGCCATTTAAGGACAATACCCCAAGGATTTCATCCCGGGGCAGATTCATAACATTTTCTACTGTAAGCCACAACAAAGACACCGGATGAACTCCTGGATATCGTGGAACAATAACAGGTGGAACGGCAGCGGCTACCGCCGAACGTGTTCTCAGTGGGCTACCGGATACCCTAGGGGCAGGAATATCAACTCTTCTAACTCTTTTACCGCCCTTACCACCTACTTCAAAAAAATCTATAACTTTTTGAACACTGTCATCCACTTTCTCTGGTATCGTACCCGATTGGCCATAACTTTGAGCAGGCTGTATTTTTTTTACTCTTTCCATAGGAAAGACATCTAGAAACAAATTTTCCCAGTTTGTCAATATTTTGACAATAATTCTTTTCGATTTGCTGAAAATTTTACACTATGCGGCCCCGTTACTTTTTCCGGAGTCTTCGTTGGCTTGAGATCTTCATTCTTTGGGAGATATCTTCCCCCTAGTTCCATGAGAGTATAAGGTCCAATACGGGAAATCTTTCCCTAAGTTCTGCAAGTTTTTTTTCACCATCTGTGCCGTAAAACCTATATGAATTATCTATAGTAGCCCTACGTATGTTATCCCAACACATTTGATTTTCCATGTCGGGCAGTGGTAATTTGGCAAAAATTAAATCCATGACATTTCGTAGTTTATCTTCGAACTCCCCACGCTTTCCTTTATCGGCATAGGCATCTTTCATTGCCTGGGCTACAACGGTTATCCGCTCTTCAAATTTTTCCTCCGGCAAACCCGGCGGAAAAGGTTCGCATTCTATTGATACACTATTACGCATGTCTTCTATCGTCGGGACTTGGTCCATGTCCTTCACAAAAAACCCTTCCCCAAAGAATACACACATGAAATTATCCGCTGACCCTCGATTCTCTCCAACAAACCTCAGTAGGCGATCTGCCGGAATGCCATTGATTAGCTGAATAGCTATGGATTCCCCGTCCGGCAAGAAAAGCACAATCCCAAATTTGCTTGGATCAGGCCTGCCCTGAAAGAGCAGTAGTCGGACAATTTCATCTTCCCTTAGACCTGCAGTATTCTCCAGCGTAAACTCCGGCCAAGACATTGGAGGTTTAAGCGTTGAATCTAATGGAATGACAAGGGGCGGAACGGTAGGGACCTCCGCCGAACGTGTTTCCAGCACGTCATCGGGCACTTTACCCCAGGGAATACTAATTCCTTCCCCTCCTAGCGTAATCATTTTTTCTTCTCCCTCCATGGAAAAGACACCTGAAAACAATTCATCCTCTTCCACTGGCCTCTCAACCACCTGGCCATCATCTTGGTCAGGCTGCGTTCTTTTCACTCTTTCCATAGGGAAGACACATGGAAACAATTTTTTTCCAATTTGTCAACATTTTAACAACAACCCTTTTGATTCGCTAAAAATTTCACACCGCACGGCCCCGTTACCTTCTCCAAGACACTCCTCGGTTCCTCTGATTTCTCCAGCCTCTCTCAAACCGTCTATTTCCTTTTCTCGCCTTCGTGTTCACCCTGTTCGTCCAAAAATACCTTGGCGTGGACCTCGACGGGGGAAATCTTTCCCTAAGTTCTTCAAGTTTTTTTTCACCATCTGTGCCGTAAAACCTACATGCATTATCTCTAATAGCTCTGCGTATGTTATCCCAACACGTTTGATTTCCCATGTCGGGCGGTGGTAATTTGGCAAAAATTAAATCAACGATACCTCGCAGATTATTTTCGAACCCCCTACGCCTACCCTCATCGGCATAGGTTTCTATCATTGTCTGGGCTAAAGTAGCAGCCTGTCCATCGACTTTTTCCTGCGGTGAACCCGGCAACTGGGGTTTGCATTTTGCCCGTATGGTACCACACAAGATTTCTGCCGTCGGCACTTGGCTCTTATCTCCCATAAAGAAGTTTTTTTCAAATAGCATATGTGCAAAGAAATGGGCCGACACTAAACCCTCCCCGCCAAGCTTTAGCAGGCGATGTCCCGGTATAACACTAATCATTCGAACAACCATTTGATACCCCCCTGGCAAGAAAAGCATAAACCCCAGTTTGCTCGCATCAAATATGCCTTTGTCGGACAGTCGCTGAACGATTTCATTCTCCGTTAGATTTGCAATATTCTCCACCGTGAACTCCAGCCAAGACATCGGAGGGTCGACCCTTGGATTTTGTGAAACAGCAGCGGCCACCACCGAACGTGTTTTAAGCGCGTCATCGGGCGCTTTACCCCGGGGAATACTAATCCCTTCCCCGCCTACCATAATCATTTTTTCTTCTCCCTCCATAGGAAAGACACCGGGAAACAATTCACCTTCTTCCACTGGCCTCGCAACCACTTGGCCATAATCTTGGTCAGATTGCGGTCTTTTTACTCCTTCCATAGGGAAGACACCTAGAAACAATTTCCCTTGATTTGTCAATGATTTGACAGCAACCCCCTCGGTTTATTAATATTTTACACTATGCGGCCGCACCGTTCCTCCCGGGATCTTTGTTCCCCGGCACTCGAAAGGGAAAAGAATTCCCTAATGTGTAAAAAATGTTCACCTTACCACGGGGCAGGAAGGCGCGGAGCCTAAAAGGTTAGCATCTTCATGCTTTGAAAGCTAAAAATCAAATAGGGAGGATGTAAAGTTAAATATGGGAAATCTTTTCTGAACTTTTATAAATTCTTTTTCCTTATCTGCACCGGAAAGCTCATGTGCCGCAGTTTTAACAGCTTCATGTATGCCACGCCAATATCCTCGATTTTTTTTGCTGGGCCGTGTTAATTTGCCAACAATTGAACGGGCGACACTTTGTAGTCGACATTCAAAGTCCCTCCGCTTATCCTCATTGGCGTAAGTGCTCGCCATTTCGTGGTTCCACTGGACCAAAGTAACTGTTTGCGCATCCATGCTTTCCTGCGGTGAAAATTTGTATGTTGCCTGCATACTATTACGCACATCTTCTGTCATCGAGTCTGGGTTCTTATCTCCCCCAAAGAAGTTTCCTTCAAAAAATATACGCACAAAGAAACGCATCGACACTCGATTCGACCCGATGGACTTTAGCAGGCAATCTCCCGACATACCATCGATTAGTTGCATGGCTATTTGATACCCTTTTGGCAAGAGAAGTATATTCCCCAAATTGCTCACATTAAATATGCCTCTTTCGGAAAGTAATTGGACGATTTCATTTTCCGCTAGATTTGCAGTATTTTCCACCGTACACCGTAGCCAAAATTTTAGAGGTGGTGGGGCAGCAACGCGTGGGGCAGCAACTCTTCCAACTCTTACGATGTCGCTTTGTCTGTCCACTGTCTTTTTTTGATAGTCCGATGGATTAACAGAATATGGAGTGGGTTGAATGGAATGGAGACGAGTAAAATATGAAGGATATTGAGTAGAATATAGGTTTAATGCTGTGCTTTCCATGTGGAAGGTATCTAGAAATAATTTCCTTCGGTTTGTCAATAACCTAACAACAACCTCTTCCGATTTATTAATATTTTACACCATGCGACCGCACCGTTCCTCCTGGGATCTTTGTCCTTTTCGTAGGGAATCCACTCCTCACCAACTCCTAAGATTTTAACAGTTCCCGCAGGGTTTTATCCACCATGGTGGGGTTTGCTTGGCCCCGGGTTTCTTTCATTACAAACCCTTTAATCGCGTTGATTGCGGAATCTTTTCCGCCACGGAATTCTCGGGCTGCTTTTTCATTTTTTTCAATGGCACTTTGGCAAAGTGTGAGCAGTTCGTCGTAGTTTGCATTTTGTCTTAGTCCCTGTTCCCCTACGATTTCGTTCGCCGATTTTCCCGTCCGGAACATTTCGATAAAAACGCCCTGGGCAATTTGTTTCGAAATCACACCATCGTCCGTCAGTTTTACCAGTTCTGCCAGGGCTCGTGGAGAAATTTTACAGCCGTCAATTTCCCTAGGATCCAGCTCTTTGTCGGAACTTTGATCGACATTTGACAATTCACGCAGCAGGTCATTGGCAATTATATTTGCAATGGCCCGCGGATTATTGTGAATGGCCACCGCCGTCTCGAAAAAATCACTCAACGTTTTCTTCGTACAAATCACGGACGTTATGGTGTATGGCAGGTCATAGTTACTAAAAAAACGTTCCTGTTTTGCGAACGGCAACTCCGGGATTTCAGACATAATCGCAGCTTTCGTTTCCTGCGATATCCGCACGGGCATCAAATCCGGATCGGCAAAATACCTATAGTCAAATGCGGTTTCCTTGGTACGCATTACGGTTGTTGAATTGGTATCTGCGTTCCATCGCCGTGTTTCCTGATAAACCCGTCCGCCGTCCCTCAGGGTTTGAATTTGCCGCTTTATTTCATGTTCTATGCCATTTTTTACGCCCGAAATGGAGTTCAAATTTTTGATTTCCACCTTTGTCCCTAGGGTTTTGCTACCAACGGGCCGCACGCTGACATTGGCATCGCACCGCATTTCCCCCTTTTCCATGTCGCAGTTTGAGATATCCGCATACACCATGTGCATGCGCAGGGAATGCAAATAGGCGAATGCTTCTTCGGCGGAACCCATGTCGGGGTTGGACACAATTTCCATCAGGGGAACACCGGCCCTGTTAAAATCTATGCCGGAATTACCTTCGAAGTGTGTCAATTTTCCAACATCTTCTTCCAGGTGAATGCGATCCAGGGCAATTTTTTTGTGCTCCCCCATGACGTTGCGCGATGGTCCCAGGAGTTCAATCTCAACGTGCCCATTGCGGCAGATAGGATCCGTATTTTGAGAAATTTGATAATTCTTTGGGCAGTCGGGATAGAAGTAATTTTTCCTGTCCCACTTGGCAATTTCGGCGATGTCACAGCCAAAAATTATGCCCGCCCTTATGGTTTTCAGTACCGCTTCCCTGTTGATGACCGGAAGTGTCCCCGGCAACCCGAGAATTACCTGGTCTGTCAACGTATTCGGCGGCTCCCCAAACCGATAGGGACATTTGGAAAACAATTTCGATTTTGTTTTTATTTGCACATGAACCTCCAGTCCTATGACAGCTTCATACTCCATCGCCCCACTGCTAACAAAAAACCTTCCCGGGGCAACAAAAAAGCGTCTTCCGCCCTACAATTTGGGAAAATGGATGGTGCAAGTCCCGCCTGGACAAATGGATGGAACCGAAAACGGGCGGAGCCGAAAATGGGCAAGCCGCTTCTGCCCCGAAAATTGGCCCATGGGTGGATAATTTTTTAAATAATTGACCTTCTTGCCAAGCCATGTAAACTGGATGCGTTTTTGGGAGGATATTTTTATGAGTAGAGTAGATGGAACACCACCCAGCCCGTCAAGCCCAATAGGCACGCCAGGTAGGAACGGCCGTATAAAAGCGCAATCCACAGTGGCTAAATTCCTAGGCCGCATAAGCCAGGCGCATGGGGGAATTTTCGATCCGAAGCAATTGAATTTCCGTCCAACGAGCCTTGCGGGTCCTCAGGAGAGTCCAGCTAGATCGATGAATACCTCTGGAAACGCAGAAACTCCTGAAGCCGCAGAAACCCCTGAAGTCGCAGAAACCCCTGAAGTCGCAGAAGCCTCTGAAGCCACAGAAGCCTCTGAAGTCGAAGATCTGGAAAAAGAGCTGTTAAATCAGCTCGCAAAAGTCGAGGAAGGGGAAAGTAAAATTGGACCTTTGAGTAGATTTTGGACCTGGATAACAAATCGGTGGCGCGGTGAAGATGCCTATGAGGCTGCAATTGTCAAGAAAGCTTTCGGTAATATTGATCAAGACAAACAAAATACCTTTTTGAAATTGGCCTTTCAGGCTGCTTCATTGCCGGAGAGTTCAGACGATGTGCAAGCCAATGTACAAACTGTGCTAAAATTTTGCCAAGTGGCGGATGTCAAGAAAGATGCCATCATTAAATCCATCAACACCATACCTACCCCCGACGTCAAGGTTAAGGTTGTGTCCCAGCTAAAAGAGAACGCTAGCTTCGAATGGGGTGATCTAAGCCCCACCGTAGCCAAAGATCTTGTCCTAGAACTGGCTCAGGGTGGCAATGATGGGGCAGAATGTTTAGATCAGTTGCTCCAGGACAAAAAACTGGGTGCCAAAGAGGTTATCAAAGGCCTGGCTCGGGGTGACGAGCATGGGACAGCTTGTTTAGGGCTGTTGATCCAGGCTGGCAAGCTGGATACCAAACAGGTTATCCAAGAGCTGGCTCAGGATGTCGAGCATGGGGCAGAATGTCTAAAGAAGTTGATCCAGGCTGGCAATCTGGACGCCAAAGAGGTTATCCAAGGCCTGGCTCAGGGTGGCGCGGATGGGGCATACTGTTTGCGGCGGTTGCTCGATAATGGCAATCTGGACCTGAATGACGTAGTAATTTCAGGCAATGACGCCACACAGGTTGTCCTAAACCTGGACAAAGGTGGCGCGGATGGGGCATACTGTTTGCGGCGGTTGATCCAGGCTGGCAATCTGGACGCCAAAGAGGTTATCCAGGGGCTGGCCAAGGCTGGCCATGAAGGAGCAAAATGTTTAAAGCCGTTGCTCGAGAATGGCAATCTGGATCTATCTGACATAGCAATTACAGGCGGTAACGCCACACAGCTTGTCAAAGACCTGGCCCAGGCTGTCAATAGTGGAGCAAAATGTTTAGAGCTGTTGCTCGAGAAGAACAAGCTGAACCTGGACAACCTACCAAAATTTAGTGGCGCTGAATCCAACGAGGTTATCCAAGGCCTGGCTGAGAATGGCACGACTGGGGCAGAATGTCTAAAGAAGTTGCTCGACAATGCAAAACCGGGACTGAACAAACTAGAAAAATTTAGTGGCGCTGAATCCAAAGAGGTTATCAAAGGCCTGGCTAAGGGTGGCACGACTGGGGTAGAATGTTTAGAGAGGTTGCTTAGGACTGGCAAGCTGGATCTGAACCAGGTCAGAATAATAGGCGATGAAGCCAAAGAGGTTATCCAAGTCCTGGCTAAGAATGGCACGACTGGGGCATCCTGTTTACGGCTGTTGCTCGAGAAGAACAATCTGGATCTGAAGCGGGTCGACATAATAGGCACTGCAGCCAAAGAGGTTATCCAAGGCCTGGCCAAGAGTGGCAAAGATGGGGCATACTGTTTAGGGTCGTTGTTATGGCGGTGCAGGCTGGATCTGAACAAATCAACAGCAATCACAGGCGATGAAGCCAAAGAGGTTATCCTAGGGCTGGCTCAGGGTGGCGAGTATGGGGTAGACTGTGCAAAGACGTTGTTCCAGAAGGACAGGCTGGACATCAAGCTGAAGAATATTACAGATCCCGCAGATGTCAAAGCGAAAGCCCTGAATCTGCTCAAGAATGGTCAGAATGGCTTAACTGAGCTACAAAGCCTCCTAGAGTAAAATTCCGGCTTAGGCGGGCGGCTCCTAGAGGACTAGGAAGCTCCCCAACCCCATGGCGTTGGGAAACTTGGGGATGGCAAACGGAACAAAGCGGAACAAAGCGGGGCGATGGCAGAGGCATTGTCATCTCCTATGGCCAATGTTTTTCTCCGGGCGATGGCGGAGCCGAAAACGGGGAATCCACTTTTGCCTCGAAAATTGGCCCATGGGCGGATGGTTTTTGAAATAATTGACATATTTGGGGCAAAAATCCCGCCCGGGAACCAAATATAGCCTCGTTTCCAAAACTATCGTTGGGGTTGCCATCTTTGCCACCTTTGCTGTTTTTTCTTTTTGATCATCGCCCGGCAGTGCCCTAGTTTCCCCCTTTGCCCTGCCGAAATGACAGTGTTTTGCATTGACACTAATTACATTAGTAATTACACGGTTCCCATGAATGCGAAAACAAGAGTGATAAGAATTGGAAATTCGTTGGACGACTTGTTCGCGATGTGGTAGCACGCATGCGGACTGGGGAAGGTAGTGCACCTAGTGTTACAGAAATATCGAATGGCATTCAGTTGCAAAAAATTGAACCCAATGGGGCAGATGCCATCTGCATTTGCGGATAAAGTTTTTTCAAACAACGATGAACTATTCCGGTTACTATCAAAGTAACTAGGCCAATTAATATAAGTAATTATGGTGAATCATCGAACATATATGATTGGGCGGCAGCATTGACCTCAGGCATCATACAAAATCATCCATTCAATGATGGAAATAAACGGGCTGGACTCCTGGCAGGTTTATTGATTCTAGAACGTAGAACCTAATGGGAAAATAATTGGAAAATTGCATGTCGAAAAATGGTATACAACCATGGTCGGAGCTACCCATAAAATAAGTGAACAACAATTTGCGGGGTGGTTAGGGAAAATTTTCAAATAATTTAAAATTGCATCTCGTCTTGCATCCCGAAAATATGTGAATTTTTCCCCGAAACCTGGAAATTTACACAACATTTCCTGGGCCGAAGAAGTGCTTGCCGGCTGCACGGGAACAGTGATCGGCCATGGTGGATACGTAGAGGTTTTTCAACCCCGCCCGGCCTATGGTTATTTCGCTTGAGACAAGCATGTGATCATCTTCACCCAATTAAGTGGCCAGCAAATTACGTTTCCGCAGGGAAGTGCAAAAATATCTCCCGGCATAGCATTTTAGTCGTTGATGAAACGATGAATCTTTTTATTGATATCTGATTGCTCAGGTGGTGAAATTGGTAGACACGCTGTCTTCAGGCGGCAGTATCGCAAGGTATAGGGGTTCGAATCCCCTCCTGAGCACCAGCATGGCGATGGGTTACGCCTTTGCAAAAGACCAAAAGGAGCCCAAAGAACCAATAAGCTGGTTATAGTCTGCGGTGGTACCGGATAAGAACGGATGATCCTATGAAAACTTTCCATCCCGTCCCTATAATTTTAGTACGACCACGTTTTCTATATGCCTTGTTTGGGGAAACATGTCGATCGGTTGAATTTCTTCGATGGAATATTTTTGCTCAAGGATTTTCAAATCCCGTGCCTGCGTGTCCGGAGCACAGGAAACGTAAACGATTCTTGCGGGACAGAATGCCAACAATTGGCATAGAAAAGTTTCGGTACATCCGACCCGCGGAGGGTCGATTATTATGCTGGTTTCGTGTCCCACAAATTCAGCATTTTCAAAAATTCGTTCCGCCGTTCCGGTGATAAAACGGACATTGTCAACCCTATTGGCCCGGGCATTTTGCTCGGCAAAATGGATGGCGACACCATTGATTTCTATGCCAAGGACTTTTTCAAAATTTTTCGCCGCCATTATGCCAAAAACTCCAACGCCACAGTAAGCATCGATCAAATATTTTGGACCCCGTGCCGCCCGGATCACAAAATTAATCAACTGTGGCAATGGGTAGGGGTTGTTCTGGAAAAATTCACCGGCTTGATAGGAAAAATTAAAATCTTCAATTTTCTGTGCCACAACCGCTTTGGGATTTGTTTCGACCCGTTGGCCCAAATCTCGCAGAAGAATGGTCCCTCCCCGCTTCAATGAACTTTTATTTTGTAAAATATCTTCCCGTAGGGCACCCAACCTGTCATTTATCCTCTCGGTGGCAATTGGGCATTGTTCCACATCGACAATCGTTCGCATGCCTTCCTTTAAAAACCCTATGGGTGGTACGGACCTTTGGAAATGGGGGGTTATTTTCGAACGATAGTTGTAGGGGCGGTTTCCATGCAAACATTCATTGATTGGAAATGCAATGCCGGCCAACCTTTTCATCACGTCGAACACCTGATGACGCTTGAGGTCCAATTGCTTTTCATATCTCATATGCTGGTATTGGCAACCCCCGCAAATGCCAAACAATGGACATTTCGGCTCGACACGGTCAGGGGATGGCTTGACGACCTTTACCAGGTCACCGAGGGAATAATTTTTCAAATTTTTATGGATGCTAGCAATCACAACCTCGCCACTAAGAACATGGGGAACCATTAGGACCCAATCGTTTACGCGGCCAAGGCCCATGCCGAGATTCGTTACGTCCTCGATGGCAAGTTCAACCTGTTCATGGTATTTGAACGGTGTGGCTATAAAATTTTTCGGTTGCCTAAATTCCACATCCCTAGCGAATAAAAAATATTCAACATTTTCAAAGAAAATTGTCCGATTGCAAAGGCCATCGGTCAATGGGCTGATATTTCTATGGCGAATATATCCGTTTCATTGGGCCCTATCATCGCGTAATTTTGAATGTCAGCGTTTGTCATACTTCCACTGTCTTCGGAAGGCATATCCGACACGAAAGCCACATCTACCTTGCCGGCTATCGGAGTTTTACGTATCATTAGGACCGACCTTTTGGTTTTATTTCCAAAGATGAAGGAAATCCCTTCCTCTTCGTTGGGTGTTCCTATCCAAATCTTACTGTCCTGCAGCTGGGTAAATCCTATGATGTCGTTATTTAGCAATTCCAGGGATGTTCTTTCGTTGGATTTGACAGAATTTATCACACGCATGTCATCGGATATGCGTAGCCGCTTCTTTGCAAGATTTTTTACGATATACTTTTCCAGTGGTGTCCCATTGATCCAGGGCAAATTTATAAAAAAATGTATGGCCGGACGCCAGCATATCGGCATAGTTCCACGATTGGTTACGGAAATTTCGAGGCGAAAATATAATTCCGACAGCCTGTATGTTATTTTCGGCAAAAAGGATAGCTCGGCATCATTTTCTGGAACGAAAATCATTTCATACTTGGTATCGCTAGTTTTTACAAATTTTAAACTTTCAATGGCCAGGGAATCAAATCCCGCAAGAGGCATCGACTTTCCATTGAAAAATATTTTCGAACCGATGTCGCCGATGGAATCTTCCCCTCCCATTTCAGAAAACAATATGTCTCGAATGCTATTGTCGGCCATGACAATTTGCCAGCTTATTATCCTGGCGACATCCTGGGGACAAAAGAGATAGCGCGAAGGCGAAATATCCGCTGACAACAATTTCAAACCGTGAAAATCCAATTCACTAACATTCATAGGCACAAGCTTTTAATAAACTTCTCCCGACAAAATGATAAAAGAAAATTTTTTGTAAAGCCATTAAGGTTCCAAGTTGGGATTTGCCACGTTGAAAGCCGACGGAGAAAGTTGGAATAAAAAGGTAGGGCATCTATGGCATAGGACAAAAAGTGCTTGCCGCCGTTGGTTTCAAGACTAGTTTTCCCCCATGCTCGATTCCACGATTGAAGTTTTACCGGAAGACGTCGCCAATAAAATTGCCGCCGGAGAGATTGTTGAACGACCGGCTGCTATCGTCAAGGAGTTAGTTGAAAATAGTCTAGACGCGGAGGCAAAGCTTATCAGTGTCAGATTCTCCCGGGGAGGAAAATTTTCCATAGTCGTCGAAGGCGATGGTTTCGGCATGCACAAGGAAGAAGCTCTGTTGTCCATAAAACGACATGCCACCAGCAAATTGCGCCATATTCAAGATTTAGATTCGCTGGCCACATTCGGTTTTCGCGGTGAAGCCATCCCGTCCATGGCGAGCATTTCTAGGTTTAGGTTGATGACCTGTTCCAGCAACGATGCCCACGGGACGGAAATTATCATAGACGGTGGAAAAGTCGTGGACATCAAAGATTGTGCGAAATTTAATGGGACGAAGGTAATCGTCGAAAACTTGTTTTACAACGTTCCAGCCAGGAGAAAATTTCTCAAGTCCGATGAAACGGAAAGCATGAATATAATATCCCTGATAAAAAATTTGGCACTGGTTGAATCGGATGTAAAATTTTTTCTTTTTCAAAATGGAAACGTGATATTTCAGTCGCCGAATTCCAAAAATCTTGCGGATAGGGTGAATGAGATTTTCAAGTATGATGAAAAATTTGTCGATTTTTCATACGCCGAAGGAGATTATGCAATGGACGGAGCGATTTGCGATCCGACCTTTGGAAATGTTTGTAAAAAAAACATAGGCGTCTTCGTGAACAACCGCCTGGTCAAAAGCAATATCGTCAACTATGCCATAGGCGATGTTCTGGAACCGATCTTTCCAAACCACAGGGGGATTTTGGCCTACATTTTTTTGAAAATTAATCCGGCGATGGTCGATGTGAATGTGCATCCAATGAAAAAAGAAGTTCGTTTTAAAAATGAAATGGCGCTCAGAGGATTCATTCAAAGGGCCCTGTTGGACGTATTTGGAAAACGCGATGCCATGGCAGTTGAAAAATTTGTCCAGGGGGAGCCACAACCAACGTTTCAAAATTTCCAACAACCCCAATGGCAAAGTTTTCAAAAGGAACCGCCCATTCAAAATTATCCAACGACTTCTCCGGGCAGTAAAATTTCCCGGAGGGAAATACCATTCGTTGAACAGAAAAGGCTAGATATATCTCCCACGGCAGAACCCGATGACCACGATTGGAAGTTTGTCGGAATAGCTTTTGGAGAGATTGCGATTTTTGAACAGGGAACCGGCATCATCATTTTTAATATCCGGCTGGCTCTCAGCCGGGTAACCTACGAAAAGGTCAAGGCTCGATGTGATGTTGCCAGCTCGCAGCAATTACTATTGCCCATAGAAATTTCGTTGTCCCAGGACGAATCGGATCGCTTCCAAAGATTTTTACCAATTTTTTTGAAAAATGGATTTTCCATCTATTCATTTGGGCAATACGACTACAAGATTGATGCGATTCCGGAATGGTTATCCTACCAGGACGCGGCCAGCTTGACCCATCGGCTAATTGCGGAAGAGAATGCTTCCACCAAGAATGCACAGGCATTGAACATGGAAGAGACCTTTGCGCGATGTATTTCGCAGATTTCTAGCTTGGAAAATTATGGAACACAGGATGCCATTAAAAAGTTGCAAAACGCACTGTTATTGTGCAAAAATCCACTGCTATGCCCCCTTGGAAATGCGATATACTTTGAACTTTCGCTGGCGGACATGGGCCGTCGTTTTGGCGTGAAAATCATACATTAATCCGTCGTTGACATGAAAAAACTAATTAAAGAAGTTCGTTTTTGCTTGCAAAAAAATAGTATATCATTCTAATAAACAGGCACATACATGGAACCATCTCAGAAAGCTGAAAATAACATCTGTCGAATAGAGCTAATGGAAGACAGGGGAACCTCCTATGACGGTTCCCGGAAGGAATTTACACCGTGCCGCATCCACGGGAAGAGCATATCCGTACACCTTGGCCTAGACAAGCCCCGCAATCCCGAATCCAGGTTTTTTTCCAATCCTCTTAGGACCAGGCAAGTAAGTGTAATATGTCCAACGCAACCAAACAATTTCACTGACACGAATAGGGCAGTCAATATGTTTGAGCTATATGCGAGGGAAGGGGGTAAAATTTTTAAGTTAAAAAACAATATCCTAGAAAATCTGAAACCGCTGTCGAAAGTTGAAGTCGTTAGGCTTAGGAGCCTAGTTGATTCCAAGTTTAATTCTGCCTTTCGAGAAAGAAACCTAAGTGTTCCCGACCATGTCAAATTACAGGCCCAAACCAACGCCTTTTTCGATTCAATAATTTCGTCCATAGTCAAACCAGAGTCTGCATTGCTCGTGCGTCAATCGTGGACATCAACGAGTAAAAGCTGGGGAGTGTATGAAATTTATGCCATTTGCCAGTATATTTTAGGCGACATTCTAGGAACCACCGAAAAGCAGTGATTGGAAGCCATGGGGCAAGGGGTGAAATGGTGCTTGGGCCTAGGTATGGAAAATAGGTAGCCGGGTCGTGGCCCATGGAACCGAAACACAGACGATGGGCAAACAGGTCCGGGATGTGTCCGCAGGGGTGGAAGGAAATTGATTGCCATCCAGAGAAAAATTAAATTGCGACTTGCATTTATCGGTTGTTCAATTTGAACTAGATGTTTCGGAGAGATGACAGAGTGGACGATTGTGTTCGACTCGAAATCGAATGTACCATAGAGGTACCGGGGGTTCGAATCCCTCTCTCTCCGCCAGAAATAGCGTTAAACCTAACTTCATCATATTTATGGCGTTCTTGCCAGGGCCGTTGATTTCCAAAGCTTTTGAGGTTTGTGCGCTCCTTGGATTTTTGCTGAAAACACCATTTTCGCCCTTTTTAATCACTTTTTGAGCATTTTTAACTCCATAGCTCCATCGTCTGGGAACTACGGATTTTCGAAGTGCGTCCGTGAGCGGAAAATCTGGAAGTATAAAATTTCGCTTTACTTCGATCCTTCGGAAATCAAGGCATTTCCAATGGTGATTTCGCGGGTACCACCGCCCGTTTGTTCGGAGGAGATTCGAACTTTTAACTACAAACGGGGTGTTTTTTAGCAATTTCCTCTTGCTCAAACCACAGAATTGGAATATCATAGAAGATATCCTAAAGCTTGGTATGCCGTGGGAATTTGCCTTCGAAAATCATCTCCATTCCCCTAGGAAATGGTATAAAGTATGTGGATACTGGGATTAGGTATGTGTTTTAGTAAATGAATATGAAGTATCTGCTATACATGTCGATTGCTGTAGTAATGGGGGTTGTATCAATCGCCATATATGTTCACTCACCGAAATTTGGCAGTCTTCCAGGTGGAAATCGCCTGGTAAGGATCCAAAAATCCACAAACTATAGAAACGGGAAATTTCAGAATGTTTACGAACTCCGTGCGAACGCTCCCATAAGCAAACTAGGCACCTACAAAAAAATATTTGGGATTATTGGCAAATTTTTTACCAAAAAAAATGATATTGTTATGCCTAGCGTAAAGGTAAACCTAGTAAATCTAAATAAAAATGAAGATATCCTGGTATGGTTTGGACACTCTTCATGTTTTATACAAATCGAAGGAAAACGCATGGCCATCGATCCTGTATTCAGTGATGTTTCATCACCGATTCCCTTCTTCCCGGTTGCGTTCCGCGGAACCAATGTGTATGCGGCAACTGAAATACCGGAACTTGATTATTTGATCATAACCCACGATCACTGGGATCATTTGGATTATGAGACCGTGAGGAAATTAAAAGCTAGGCAAATAATTTGTCCGCTTGGAGTTGGGGCTCATTTTGAGCATTGGGGATTTGACCAGTCCAAACTATTGGAAATGGATTGGCACGATGAGCTCGAATTACAGGACGGGTTCCGCATTATGTGTTGCCCAACTCAGCACTTTTCAGGCCGCAGCTTTACACATAACCAATCTCTGTGGGGAGCATTTTTGCTTACGACCGCCGGTGGATTTAAGATATACATCGGAGGGGATGGTGGATATTGCCCACATTTCAAAGAGATTGGGAAGAAACACGGCCCGATAGATGTGGCCATCCTTGAAAATGGGCAATATAGCGAGAATTGGAAATACATACACATGCATCCAGCCGAAACGGTGATGGCCGCAGAGGATCTCCGAACGAAAGCTTTATTACCGGTGCATAACTCCAAATTTTCACTTTCAACCCACCCGTGGAATGACCCACTTAATATGATCACGCGGTTATGCAAAAATAAGGATGTACACCTTCTTACTCCAATGATAGGACAAAAAGTAAATATTAGAGACACGGATCAACTCTTTAGCGAGTGGTGGTAACTCCATATTTTTTAACAATTTACCCGCAAAATTTCTCCTGCCCAAACCACAGTGTTGGAGTATCCTAGAGGACGTCCCGCAGCTTGATATGCCATGGGAATTTGCCCTCCAGTATCATTTCCTTACGCGAATGGCGAAATTAGAAAGAGACAAAAAATGAAAAAATCTTAGGGAAGAAGAATGAAAACCCAAAGCCTAAGACTGGTAGAGTTATTTGTGAAAATCGACGATCTAGGCAAGAGA
>JAIRMM010000022.1 GCA_031258695.1 Puniceicoccales bacterium | reverse complement strand
GCCGCCGTCCTGTGTACTTTCAAATGGGTTGCATCCATCATCGAGATTTCCGTCTTGCACTTGGATAGCTTTTGCAGTATCTTAGCGAATATCCCTCCTCCATCGGACGAAACGGTTGTACAACGTCTTGGATGGACCGTATTCCCGGGGGCATCTTTCCACCTCAGTCCATTGCGCAGGACATAGGCAATTCCGCTAATCACCAGCCGATCATCCTTCGTGTTTCCCTCGCGACTTCGGAAAATACGACTTTAGCCCTTCGAATTTCCCTTCTTCTATCAACCATATAGTCATAGACCGGGCTTCCTATTCCGTTTGCCTGTAATGTCAATCCTTCTCTTATGAGTCTCAACCCTAGGGTAGGATTTTTGAAGAAGATGTTTTTGTTTTACACTTTCTTCTTGTATCTTCCGGAGGAAAAATTTGTATGCCTCCACTGTCAATCGATATCCAAAGCGTATGTGCCCGATGGTGTAATGGTAGCACAACGGATTCTGACTCCGTTTGTTTAGGTTCGAATCCTGATCGGGCAGCCAACGTTCTAAGCTGCACAAACACAGGACTGGCAGGAAGTAAATGGATGTAAAACGAAGCATCGAGGAAAGGTCATTGTCAAATTATTGGCAAAAAAGATTTCGGAAAGTTAAAGAAATCTTTTAAAAATTAGAAAAGCCGAAAAAATATTAAAAAGTTTATTGACTATAGATCGCCGTATATTTCAATGACCCCCATGGCGACGAGAGAAAATAAGGTCGGAGGAAATATTTCCGGTAGGTTTTATGTGGATGACCAGTGCATAGGTTGTGATCTGTGCAGGGAGGTTTGTCCCGATTGTTTTGGGCGAGACGAAGATTCAGGCAATTCGATTGTCGTGAAACAACCCGAGACGCAAAAAGAAACAGCCCTGTGTGAGGAAGCAATGACGAGTTGTCCCGTCGGTGCCATTGGGGATGATGGCGAATGATTTCTTGCCCGATGGCAAACTTCATATGCTGCTAGGCATCAGGTGTCTCCATCTTGTCTTCGAAAGCTTGTTTTGATTTTGCCGCCCATAATTTCAATTCCCACATCCGTAACGTCCCGGATAGATTCGCAACCCCAAATTGACCGACCGACCGTGCCCATGTTTGCTCCGCAGCACCACACCAATTCGCCGATCATTTAAACCATACTCGTTTCGCTGGACAAAGGCAAAATGCTCCTCTTCCATCCCCATCGCTCGTTTTTTCCTCTTTTATTTGAATCTATGAGTTCCGACCCTAGGGGGCAGTTTCATACAAAATTTTCCTATACAGTGCCGCATTCTTTTTATTGCCCTGTATGAGCTGTGGGGGAATGTCCAGAAATTCTACCACCAGTGAAAATGTCGACGCAAAACATTCCAATATTTGGGTGGGATTGTTTTTTACTAACTTGAATGTATAGTTCGGATGTATTGAAATTTGCCTAAAGACGACGGGGATTTCGTTCTCATATAAACTTTTGAGAAAATTCCTGAAAGAATCCGTAAACGTCGTAAATTTTATCTTGTAAAGATAGGACTTGCTGCCTTCCACCTGTCCGACATCGGGGGAAAAGACATCGCTGTTTTCAAAGTAATTGGAATGGGGCAGATCTCCACGTTCAATGGATATAATTTTTAGGTAGGAGGTTCGCGATTCTAGCAGGTAAGAAATGAGCAATCTGAGCTGTTCCTGTTGGCGGTGAATGTCATAAATCTCACTGAATAGGGGTTGCTCGTTTTTTTCGAAAAAGTCTTTAAAACCAAAGGAACAGGTAGGTTCAAATTCTACACCCAGTGCGTCACAAGATTCCCGTGCCCATGTTAGGTACTCCGATATTTCAAAAAATACCGCTATGTGGTTGGGTGGTAAACTACGGGAACTGCTGGCGTAGGCTAATTTTGACATATTTTCCCAGGTTGTTGATGTAAATTTCCTATGCTGGATTATATCTGCTTTAAACTGTCGTTCCTTCTCCAGGTGGTCATGGGGTAGCTTCGACTGTTTAATACCTAGGGATTTTGTTAGGGCTATGACACTTTCATTTTGCAAAATCTTATTGCGATAGGCACGGAAGCAATTTCTTATAACTAGGATCTGGCACACCACCAGTATTATGACGGTGGTGAAAAACAAACAATGACGTTTAAAGAAAAGTTTTTTCATCTCACAAGAATTTCAGATTGTTGCCCAAGTATTATATCAAACGAAAAAGGTAAAATATCACCATTTGCCAGTGACATCTGCACATTTTCAATGTGATCAATTCCTCCTATTTCACCCAACGACGATATCAGATTTTCGATGGTTTTGTTGATTAGTTTTTTTGTTTCGCCATCATTTATCCACATTTTTGCCGAAACTTTAATCCTATTGTTGTCCTCTTTTTTGTCTGCCCATGCGAACGATTCTATCCAGGCAGTTTGTAGGCTCTCCATTTTACATTGAAGCTCGTTGAATAAATCTGCCCAAGCGGCTTGAGAATATAGGGATAATTTAGCATCCGTGATAAATGAATGCAAAACTCCATATTCTTCGCGGGCTTCTTCATACCTGACAATGTCCGCACTAACTTCAAGCAATTTCGCTTCCAATTGGGATTTCTTGGTTTCAAGATTTATTACGTCTTTCTTTAATATTTTTAATCCCGTCAATGCCGCCAACGTTATGACAATGAAAATAAGTAAATATCCAAAATGTTGGCGCTGAAATTCTATTTGGTTTGAAAAGTCTACGGAAAACAGCTTCAACGGTTGTACCTGTTTGGAAGTCAAACAATACACTGCCCCAACGAATACACCCATGTTGTTTTTTACAAGCATCCCCTCTTCTTTGCGCAGCTTACGTGCAAATTTATGTTTAAAAGTATCAAACATATTGATAATTTCCATGTCTTTTGCGGTATTAAATGCATCGTACAGGTAGCTTTCACTTCCGGTCAGGTATAACTTTGCTATCGGATACTGCCTCAAGGTTCTACAGTAAAACAGTTCAGATTTTTTAATTTCCTGGCGCAGTTTTTGAGAAAATTGTTTTAGGTAATAGGTCATGAACGCACGATTTTCATCTTCCTGATTGCTAAAAAATCCCGAAAGCAAAAGCCTAGCCTTTTCAAAGGAGACTTTTTGCGATTCCGCAATCGTTTTAATCAGATGTATTCCCGTGATGGGTATGCTGCGAAAATATTCCGCATCATTCCCAATGCATGTTAAATATGATGAATTTTCTCCCATGTGTACCAGCATGGAATTTATCGGAGATTCGGTATATTTCTGAATGGCGATGGTGTTGAGCACTATTTCCGGACAAATGTATGAAAAATCTATCCTATTGCGGATCAGGATATCAACTATTTGTTCCGATACTGCCTTCGGAATGGCAACCCCAAGGGCGTAATTCGATTGGTCATTGCTCCGATAAATATCCAAACACCACTCGTCGGTTCCTCCCGGGAAATCATGTTCACACTCAAATTTAAACGCTTCCTGAATACTTTTTTCCGTTACCTCTGGGATTTGAATATGTTTTATGAAAACTTGATCGTTGGGCGGAACAACCAACGTTATTCTTTTTTTCGTCGCCTTTGGGATCTGGGAGACCGCCTTTGCGAAAGCCCGTAACCAAACCTCGATGTTTTCCTTAAAGTCTTCTTCGGACTGGATTGCGTAGGCTTCTACTTTTACGAAAATTCCCCGGCCATCGATTTCCACCAGGGTGA
The DNA here is from genome assembly GCA_031258695.1 of Puniceicoccales bacterium. GTDB lineage: Bacteria > Verrucomicrobiota > Verrucomicrobiia > Opitutales > JAIRKQ01 > JAIRKQ01. The sequence goes on along the minus strand of JAIRMM010000022.1, from coordinate 11,540 downwards.
TCGACTCCATGCCGCAATGCATTATGACATTATTAGCCATTTTTTAGAATTTTACGTGAATTGATAAATTTTTCAAGCTATCTTGCAATGATTCTTATAAATACTTTCAAACGTGGGGTAATTTCCCGTCGGTGTAATGATTTCTAGCATGTTTCCTGGTTGAAACCAATTGTTCGAAGATGAGCAAAATAATTAAAAATTTTGTCAAACCTCGACTTGTACTAATTTTTAACACAAAACTCCCCATTTTTCTATCTCCCACCAATAGGAGAGAATATACACACGCAATGACCACGCAAAGCAATGTTTTAATTCTAAAATTTATGCCGTTGAAATTCGATAGAATCCTGCCGCGCATCTTTTCATCCGATAAAATTTTCAATTTTTTATTCCCATTGCGAATGCCATGGACGAACAATAGGGCAACACAAAACGGAGCCGTCAGGACGATTAAAAAAACTTTGATACCAGCGAAAATCATAGGCTATGGGATTTTTTGTAGGGAGGTATTGCGCAAAAACATTTCCAAAAGAAAACATGCCAGGCTTGCCATTACTAGATAATAGTTACAACGTATTATCACTGTTTCCATAACAACCATCGGTTCCGCGTACGCCAATAGTAATAGTAGCATCGCAAGTATTCTGCAATGGATGAGAGAATGCCCGAAAGGTTTTACACGTCCTCCGGTGATTTTTTTTAATAGTGACACACTGGGAATTAAAATGGATGGCTGGCGGATATGTTTGCGATAGATGCCCTTGAAAAAGGGCAAAACCAATAAAAACAATAGGACGTGGGGGTATAAAAAAATTATGTTCATCTATGGGTGATCGAATTGCAAAGGCATATATTTTTTGCTGATTTTTACGTCTTTGCAATAAAATAATCGATGGTAGCGGGGCGTTGACTTTTATTATTTTGCCGAGATGATCGAATGTCTGTGAAGGTAATCATGGCAAATGTTTCCGGATTTTGTGGCGGAGTAAAACGCGCCCTAGGACTGGCCTATGGCGCGTGTGGGCGATGCCCCGGCCGAGTATACGTTGCCGGCGAACTCGTCCACAATAGAGAAGTCATGGAAAACGTGAAAGCTGCCGGTGTAAAATTGCTCAGGGATTGTGATTTGGAGAAAATTACTCCGGAAGATACTCTTCTAATCCGTGCCCATGGGTGTCCCAGAGGCCAATGGGTCAAGTTCCGCAAACTTTTCCACACCGTCATTGATGGGACCTGTCCGCATGTTGGCAAGGTGTCAAAAATGGTGGAATGCGAATCTGGGAAAGGGAGACTCATCATCATCATCGGAGATAAATCTCATCCGGAAGTACAAACATTGGTAAGTTTTGCAAAGGGTGACAGGGTGTACGTGATAAATTCTGAGGAAGAATTGGACCATTTGCCGGATAGCCTGGACCAAGTACAGGTGATTGCCCAGTCTACCATCGACGAAAGTTCTTTTAAAAGTTTTGCCAACAAGATTTCTAAAATATATCCCCATGCCGAAATAAAGAATACCATCTGCGGTTCATCCCGTAGACGCCAGCGGGCAGTCCTGAATTTAAAGGAGGAAGGTGCACAGGCCGTCGTTGTTGCCGGAGGAATACATTCCAACAATACCCGAACATTGGCACAAATTGCCCGAAAGATCGGTTTACCCGCATTCCATGTGGAAACTGCCACAGATTTGCCAATTCAAAAATTGAAAACTTTTCAGGTCATCGGGGTCATAGGTGGGGCCTCAACGGACGAAGAAACAACGAAGCAAATGGTGGCCAACCTTCGGGCATTGGAAAATTAAACGGCAAATTCTTACCATCAAATGGCAGGTGTTATAATTTTTGTTTTATGATTTTATAATTTTTCACAACTTGTAAAAATTTTTCCTTGTTTTTTGGGAAAAAAGCGTATATATTGCCCCCCGTATGAATAAACTATTAAAAACGATGTGTGTTGTGGCAGCAATAGGTAGTACGGGGTGCCAATCAATGGGTCCTAAGGTTCTTAGGCAATCTCACCCTCAGTACAACGATGCTGTGGTATCGGTCATAGACAATCAACTATTGCTGAATATCGTTCGCTTAAAGTATCGCGAAAATCCTTTTTTCCTGGAGGTTAATAGCATAACGGAATCGCGCAATGCGGGAGCCGATTGTGGCTTGAGATCCATCGAGTGGTATCCCGGTGGAACTTCCAAGCAAATAAAGGTCGTCCCAAATCTTTTAGGGAAAAGCTACCAAGTTCCAACGATTTTCTACCGTCCCGTACGGGGGAAAGAGTTCATCAAATATCTGATGACACCAATTCCACTGAATATAACCCTTGGCATGTCATCTTCGGGTTGGAAATTGCAGAGGGTATTCAACACCTGTGTTGAAAAAATAAATGACGTGGAAAATGCACCAAGTGCTTCGGGACCAACTCCACGGCATAAACCGAACTATGAAAAATTCTATGAAATGACAAATTTGCTAAAAAAATTAGAGGATGCCAATCTCATTGCCATTGGTATCGATCCCGATAACCAACATGCTTTGATTATGCGCATAAAGCAAAATGCAGCAAACAACGCAGATGTCATCAAGTTCAAACAAATTCTCGGCCTTGACCAAAATAAAAGTGAATTTTTCTTTGACAGTAACTTTTTGAAAGCTGGTAGTAATGGACTGGTAGTCCGTACGAGGTCATTGATGGGAGTCCTATTTTACTTGTCCCATGCCGTGGATGTCCCCGTCGAAGATATCGAAAAAGGCGTAGTCCAAACGACGGTTACGGAAAATGGGTCCGTATTTGATTGGTCACAAAATGCAAGTGGTACACTATTTAAGGTATATTGTTCCAAATCAAAACCACATAATGCCTTTGTCTCAACATACTACCGTGACCATTGGTTTTACATTGCGGACAATGATTTACACTCGAAATCCACATTTATGTTCATTTCGATGCTGTTCAATCTGCAGGCAGGGGAAGCCTCTGCGGCTGACGTTGCCCCGACGCTGACGATTCCAGTAGGAAGGTAATTTTGGATGGTAGGCTCAGGAAGCAATGGGAATAAATAACCTTGCTTTCCTGAGCCTTGCTTTTTTGCAGCGGGGAGGTTTTTGTTTTTTGAGTAAGTCATGCTAAAATTTTTTTCGAAGATTTCATCCCGGGAGAGTGCAAATTTAATCGGTGAATTTTTGGACGACCAAGAATTGGTTCAATGGAGCATTGAAAAAGATTGCCCAGGGGATGAATATTTTTTGTGCGGCTACGTTCCCGATGAGCGGGCTGGCAATGAAGATTTTGCCAAAATAAAGTCCGCCTTTGGCGACCTGGAAAATGCCAAAATTGCAACCCTAAACCCTTCCGATTGGGAAGAGGCATATAGAAAATCTGCCAAACTATGGAAATGTGAAGATTTATATTGGATTCCAACTTTTCTGAAGGATGAAGTTGAAATTCCAGAGGGAGGAACGGGGATATACATAGAACCCGGGATGGCATTTGGGTCCGGGAGCCATGAAACCTCGCAGCTGTGTGCCCGGGCACTGGTAATGTTCAAAAGCTTGTATAAAAAGACCGATGATTTGGTGATAAAGAGTTGCCTCGACATTGGCTGTGGTTCTGGAATACTGGGCATTTCTGCCCTGAAATTAGGGTTGTCCCACGCCACATTTATCGACATTGACGAGGATGCCATAAGAATTAGCCGAGAAAATGCACTGGCGAATGGGCTGTTCCTTGACCAGATGGATTTTGTTACCGGCGATGTTAGGGTGGGTCTGCTGGGGAGACATGCGGACTTGTTGCTGGCAAATATTCTATCCGACGTCCTCGTTGCGAATGCTGATCTGCTAGTGAATTCTGTAAACCCCGGTGGATTATTGTGTGTAAGTGGGATTTTGAAGGATGAAAAATTCGATGTGGCTTCTGAGTTTACAAAATTTATTAAAAAAAGGTGGGCATCCGTGGTGGAAAGCTCAATGGATGATGGAGAATGGTCCCTATTGGCATATTTTCGCGGATAAATTTACTTGCCTTTAGGGATGAAATAAAGCATCTTTACCCCCATGAAAGAGAAAAAATTAATGCCCAGGGACTTGCTAGTGTGCTTAATTTTTTGTTTGCTCCCGATGGTTGCTGGGTGTACGCAAACCAGCGGGACGTTGGGTGGTGCTGCCATTGGTACCGGTGCCGGTGCTGGGATGGGATATGCCATTGGAGGCAAAGGGGGAGCCGTCCTTGGAGGTGCCGTGGGAGGATTAGCCGGTGGGGCGTTGGGAAGTGAAGTGGCGGCACAAAAGGAACAGGCGTCGTCCACAAAAACCTCCCATGCCCATTCGTCGGAGGGTGCCGGTGCGTTGGAACTTGAAAAACAGAAGCTCGAAGTGGAACGGCAACGGATTGAGCTGGAAAAGGAAAAGCTTGAGTTCGAAAAAGCAAAGCAGAAAGCAGGATTTGTTCCGCTAGGAAATTAAAAAGGGTGTCATGGCAAGTGAAGAAGATAATATTGCTGATTTGAGTGAGTTGGAAAATTTTTCATTTCAGCCGAAGTGGGAGAGACAAAAAATAGAAGATTTTTCCTACCCCCATGGGAAAAGCGATAAAAAGGGTTTTCCCAGGTCAAGGCATGCCCCCGATGGTGCAGGTTTTAAAAGAAATTCTCAGCGGGAGGGAAATGGGAATTTTCCTCGGGATGGTGCCCATCCCCAAAGGTTTGACAGGTCAGGCAGGAATAGGTACGGTAGGGATTTTTCAAAGAGTCAAAGCTTCCATCGACCTTTCGAATCGATCGTTGACATCGAGTTTTATCCCAATGATGCGGTTTTTGATGCCATAGTGTCCGCCCTAAAGTCTACCCATAAGACCCACGAACTATTTTCCGTGGCCAAGCTATTTTTGGAAAAGCCGGAACGGTTTGCAATGGTGGTAAAGAAAAAGGACACCCAGGAGGATAAATATCTCTATTTGACCACCGATGATAATTTCATATTCGAGACGGAAAATGCAGCGGTGAACCATGTCGTAGAAAATCACGGAGGGAAGTATTTTGACATCGAAGAACAGGAGGTCCCTCCTCCAGCGGGCAAATTTATCTGTTTGCACAGATGCGGCATGACGGGTAAGGTTTTGTGCCCGCCGAACTACCACAAATATCAGGAAATTTTGCTAGAGCACCACGGTAGATTTTTACCGCGCGTTCCATTTGAGAAGTTCAAAGCGAGGATAGAAAAAATTACATCCGAGGAGGAAATAGAAAACTGGCGAATTCAATCTTCCAGGGTGCAAATTTTCAAGCCGAAGGGACAGGAAGATTCCGTCGAAAAAATGGAGCTGACATCCATGGGCGAGGTGAAGAAATATTTCATCGAACACCACAAGGGGCAGGCGATTACCCGCTATGATTCGGTGCGGGTTTCCGGAGAAACATTCGATAGGATGCCGAAAAGTTTGTTGAGCAAATCAATCTTTGTCCTCATTGGCAGGGAAAAATCTTTCCCATTGAATTTTGCGAATAATTTGCGGGGACGTTTGGGCCGTTCCGGTTTCACAATTTACAAAATTGGTAACAAACCGGGCATTAGCTATGTCTCCGGGATTAGGCGTAAATTCAGGCAACCCGGCGATACTTTCACGGATGATATTCAGAAAATCATCGCCATCATAGATGCCAATCCTAGAATTTCCATCACGTCCCTGTGTTTACAGTATACGCAGGGATGCACCGGAACTCTCACCGATGGTTCTGAGAAGGAAGGCGAAGAGCAGCAAACTCCTGCTTCGACATCCAAAGAACCTCCCAGTGGCATGGAAAGTGAAACCCTATCTTCCACGAATTTTTCAAAAGAATCCGCGGGTCAGGAATTTTTCAAAAATTTACATTGGTTGATCCGCGAAGGATATGTCATAGAATTTGAAGACGGCACGCTGGTCTCCACCGAAAAAATCGCACGGAAAGAACAACCCAAACCACAGGCGGAAGCGGAGGCACAAGTCGCCGTAGAATCGACGAACGAAGATGTTGGGAACGAAAATATCCCGGAGGCCGGCGAAAACGTTTAGGGAATATAGTCGTAGAGGTATGCCACGACCTTTCGGGGGACACGGGGGTATTCTTCTATGGTGAGTGTCCAAAGCTTGAGATGAGGCTTAGAATCCACGGCCTGTTCCTCACATGTTGCCTTAAAATGTTTATTCGGAGCAAGTAAACAGTGGACTTACTTTTCTTCGGCAAGCAGATCTTTCCTGTGGGTCATACAATTGTCTATGTCCGCTATTAGGGCAACGGCCGTTTGGTCAACCCTTGGCATGGTCGCATGTTCCATAAAACATCTTATTATGTACAACATGGCAGTTGTAAAAAGTACGATTGCGCAGAGGACTTCAATCAAAGAAAAAGCTTTTCGATCTCCGGGTTTCATTGTCTTTGTCAGTGGATATGTATTTGGGCGTTTGCATCAACGGCGATATACCGTTCCTCGTCATCAAATGAAAATTTCAACTGGAAAGGGGTAAAAAATTTTTCTTCGAAAACCACCTTATCCAGTGGTATCTCGCCAGCTTTAAAGGGATTTTGGGGGAAATCTGAGCTCTTACAACCCCTGGGAAAGTTTACAAACACGAAATCCGAAATTCTCGGATCCAATTTTTGGCCGTATTTTTTCCACCCCCTTTGGATTTCTAGGCCAGAGGATCCGGAAAGGGAGTCGAATTCCTCCTCTGCAACGGCAAGGGTAACCGGAGTGCCTGAAGACATGGACTGCAATCTTGCCAGAAATACAAGTTCGGATAGGGCGACGCTTGTGTCATGAACGACATCATCCTTGAATCTAAACGGCCTAATGACAAAGCAGGCCGTAAACGCTCCCATTAGCGTAAGGACAAATATTAGCTCTAGCATAGTGAACCCCAGCCGTTGTCTATTTTTCCCCATGGTCTTTTTTGATGAATAGAGCGCCAAAAGCATTTGGCGCTAGATAATTTTCGAACTGATTATTAATTAGGGAACATATGGTGTCAAATCAACTACAACAGGCGGGACGCCTAGCTTCGCTGCCTCTCCTCCTGATTGTGGTTTGATAGTAACCTTTTTATTTTTGTCGTCAGAATCAAACTGATACGTCCCGCCAAAAGGATCTGTTAAGTCAGTCCCAAGGTAGACTGTGGTCAGATCGTTCTTTGCATCGGGCACTTTCCCAAGCACAGCAGCTCTTGCGATGACAGCCGTCGCGATACGTCCCGACATATCTAATTTCATTTGATTGACTCGAGCTGCGTTACGCCCACCTATTGTGCCTTTTGTAAGCATGGCAACTATACCCGCCAAAATTACGAGAACAATCAGTATTTCTATCAGTGTAAAACCACGATTTCGCTTATTTAATTTATTTAAAATATTCATAGTAAGGAAGCATTGTATGGAACAATTACATGCTGTCAAGTTTTAATTGATAAATTTTTATTAAATTTTTACAAATTTCTTCCCGGGAAACATTTTTTAGCATGCAATTTCCATTCTGATATAGGGATAGGGTGCCATTTGGACTGCCGATAATCGCAAAATCGGCATCTTCCGCTTCCCCCAGGCCGTTGACCATACACCCCATTACGGCGATCTTCAAATTCCTAGCACCCGCCAGCTTCCCCAATTGCATTTTAAGCTCCCCGAGAACGGACTGAATATCGTAGGATGTGCGGCCACAGGATGGACATGCGATGAATTCTATGCCATAACGCCTCGCCCCACACCCCTGCAAAATGTTCTTTGCGACCTCTATTTCCTTGGAAGGATCTTCCGTCAGCGAAACCCGCAGGGTATCCCCGATGCCATCCATCAGAAGACATCCCATGCCAATCGCTGATTTTATGCGGGCGTAATCCCCATTACCAGACTCCGTAACCCCCAGGTGAATTGGGTAATGGATTCCCATTTCATCGAGCTTGGAACAGGCTAGGCGGTTGGCAGCTACCATTTTTTTTGCATCGCTGGCTTTAAATGACAGAATGATATTTTCAAATTGGACTTCCCGGGCCACTTCCAGGCATTCCCTGGCACTCTCCCACATGGCCACATCCGTGTGCCCAAATTTGTAAACCATGCGGGGAGCCAGAGACCCATGATTAATTCCTATCCGCACGGACTTTTTCAAATCTTTCGCCCTCCGAAAAAATTTCCCCAGGGATTTTTGCAATTTGTTTTTCCCCGCGAGGAACTCATCGTCTGAAAACGATGGGGACCCCACCAGCTTGTCGGAAAAATTTCCCGCATTTATGCGAACCTTATCGGCCACTTCCAGGCAGTTCCAGGCAATGGTTGGAGAAAAATGAACGTCGGCCACCATGGGGATGGGAATGCCCTTGGTCCGTAGAATTTTCCTGATTTCAGCAAAAAACTTTACATCCTCCAAATCCGTCACCGCCAGCCGAATAATTTCACACCCCCCTTCGAACAATTCACAAATTTGCCCCACATTGCCCTCCACATTCTTCGTGGGAATATTCGTCATCGACTGGATGCTAATGGCATTGTCCCCCCCAACGCCAATGTGGCCGACAGCCACCTCCTTCGTTTGCCTACGCCTAGCGACCATGGTGTATGATTAGTTGGGATTCCATTTGCTTTTCGAAGATCATCTGCTTTTCGGCCCACATGCGTCTGAAGTCGAAAAAGGTAACGTAGGCTAATAGCAAGACCAGCATGGCAAAAAATACTGTCTGAACCTTTGCCAAAGCTTTATTCAGAGATTTCTCCGTCGTAAACCTTTCCAACAGCGCAATGGTAATTATACCGCCATCCAACACGGGCAAAGGCAACAAATTTAAAATCGCCAGATTTACGTTGATCAGAATAACAAAACACAGCAGGGCGATAAAGCTGTTTTTTGCAAACGTATGCAAAACTTTTATCAGGCCCGCCGGCCCCATCAGGTGCTTTGCGGAGATGTTAGAACCTCTACTAAACAGGCTTCTAAGGGTTTTAAGGGTAATATCTACCGAATCGATGATTTGTTGGACCGCCGTCGGCCTATGGACTATCAACTTGGGCTCAAGCACTATGCCACACAAATGGTCAAATTTCGTATCGTACGAATGGACGTTGGTAATATTTTCTATCAAAAGTTCTCGCTCTCCAGATTTTGTCAAAATTTTCAGCGTTCCCCGGTCCGCATGCTGGAGAGTATTGCCAATTCTTCCCAGGGAAAATACCCTGTTCTCCCCCAGAGCAACAAGTTGATCTCCATTGGAAATACCATTTTTTTCTAAAAACTTTTCATTGCTACAAAAAATTTGTACGTGGGGAAAATTTTGCCCCAGACCATCACCCAGCGACGCAATGTCCTCATCCGCTGGTATAAAATCAAGCTTCCACCGCTTTTTCGAAAAGGTCAATTCGCAGAAAGGCTTTCGGACGGCCAATTTCACAACTGGAACGTTGACAGTCTGAAATGTCCCACCGCGCTCAATTTCCATGGCGATGGTCTCATTTTTCGAGGCCATATCACGCAACGTTTGCACGTGAAACAGGGGAACCCCATTGGCCGACACCAGGCGATCTCCCTTTCTAAGCTCCAGTTCTTTAGTCCTATCCAAATGTCGTAGGTCCCCAACAATCAATGTTTGCCTGGGATAGACTCCAATGACCCTAAACGCGTCCTGCCGTTGCTTGGAATTCGAGATAAGCACAGGTTTTACTTCCACCTGTAACCTTACACCATCCCGTTCGAGCTCAACGGATGCCAATGGCTTATTTCGGCTATTTTTTTTATTTCCCAGGGCGATAAGCTGCACGATTTCGTCGAATTTTTTGACCCTATGCCCGTCTATGGACAAAATTTTATCATTCGGAAGAATCCCCGCTTTAGATGCCGGAGACCGAACTTGGTGCCCATCGAGCGCGGTTAACGTTGGCGCAACGTATCCGACGGTGGTCGTCAGCTCCTCTTCCAAGACCGGAATCCCGATGAAATGGACAACAATCGCCAGACCAAACGCCAACAGCATGTTGGCCAGCGGCCCCGCAAATGCGGTGACAACCTTGTCGAAGCAGGTGGCCGGCTTCGCATCATCCGGCAAATTAAATTTTCCTTCGACCTCATGCAAATCGGCCAATTGTGGAATCGCCACGTATCCACCAAAAGGTAGTAGGGAAATTACGAATTCCGTTTCTCGAACCCTAAATCCGAATATTTTCGGACCAAAACCAATGGAAAATTTCGGAACCAACAGCCCCCGCATTTTTGCCAGGACATAGTGTCCTATTTCGTGGATTAGGATTGACCCTCCAAAAAATATTACCACCAACAAAATCGGTACCAGACGGATTAGAAAAGACTTCATTTTCTTGAAAAGTATTACCAGCTACAGAATAGTCAAGCAAACCAAAATCATGGTAACATTTGTATAGATTGCTGCGATGATATCATCGACGACAATACCTATTCCTCCCGAAAGATCCTGTGATTTTTTTATGCCGAGTGGCTTTAAAATATCAAAAATGCGAAAAATCACAAAACCGAGCAACCAAATTTTCCACATGGCAATCGCCGCCGGGACGAAATGCTTTATGCCAAGGAAGCAGATGGGCATTGCAACGAACTCATCGAGGATAACGCAGCTCGGATCTTTTTCTCCAATCACCTTTTCCGCCATGTCGCAAATGACGATGGCCAGCAAAGTAATGGTGATGAGCGTAAAGATCATAGGGAAAACCGACAAATTTTGTATGAGGATAATGTGAAGCAGTAATCCCATAAACGACCCAAGTGTCCCCGGCATAATCGGAAATTTCCCAAGGCCAAACAGCGTAGCCAGATTAGTGACAAAATTTTTCAAAATCATTGGCAACAAGATGTTTTTTTTACGGAAAATTGAAAGAAGAATATTAGGCATGGCGGGCGCCATGGAAGAATTTCTTCATTTCCAAAGGTGTTCGGTGTTCATCGCTTAAATTTTGCCGCTGCCCGCAATAGCCTGTCGTCGATCGCCACCCCAATTCCTTCCCGCGGAGGCCGTTCGCACAAAATGGTATCATAGGATGCCGAGTCGAGTCGTTGAAGGGTAGAAAACAGGTTCTTGGCCACCGCATTTAAATTGCCGTCGTCGCTGAACCAAAGGATAGCTTCGGTCGGAAGTTGTAAATTTTTCGCAATTCCATCGAAATCTTTCGGCCTTTGCACAAACACAATGGCTGTTTTCCCAGCGAAATATTGCGAAAGGTCCCTGTTCCCACGTTCGAAAAGGACCAGGCGGGTGTTGGTACAATAGTGCTGCTTCAGTTGGCCAGGGGCATTGGGGCTTTGGGAAACAATCTGCACATCATAGTCAACCACATCTTCTCCCAAAACTTTGGAAATGGCATCGGCGGTTATGGCTCCCGGCCTCAAAATCTTGGAAATCGGGCCGGTTATGTCCAAAATAGTCGACTCCAAGCCAACGGCACATTCGCCGCCATCGAGCATTATTTTTACCCTATCACCAAGGGTTGCTTTCACCTGCCCAATGCAGGTCGGACTGACATAGCCAAACGGATTGGCACTCGGAGCAGCCAATGGCAG
>JAIRMM010000009.1 GCA_031258695.1 Puniceicoccales bacterium | reverse complement strand
CGTCAAATTATTCAACATAGATATTTCCAACAGAAGGAAAGTCGTCAAAATTCACGGCAAATCGTTATGCCCGGCATGCGGGGGAATATTTACGATAGGAACGGCATATTGTTGGCGGGACATAGGAGTATCTTTTCCATCAGCCTATATTTGCATGAATTACACGGCGAATTCCGAAAGACATACCTAAAACGTGCAAATACTTTGCGGCAGAATAATATTAAATTTAATGCCAGAGAACTACGCCGTAGCAGCAGGGTTGATGTTGTTAAAAAACACCTGGATACCATCAATGAAACCATGGGGACGAACTACGCGGTTTCAAACGATGCAATAGAAAAACATTTGGCCAAAAAATTTCTGTTGCCCATGAAAATTGCCGACGATATTCCCCAGGAAGTCTACGAAAAATTAATCTATGTTCTACCAAAGAATTCCCCCGTGCAGCTATCCATGGACGAGGTAAGATATTATCCATACGGGGATCTTGCATGTCACATCATTGGACATGTGGCGATGGATGAGTATCATGGGAAATCTTTGAATGAAAAGATCAAAACATTTACCGCCAAATGCCAAATGGGAAAATCGGGGATCGAGCTGGGAGCGGACGAGGTTTTGCGTGGGATCCCCGGCTATGAATTGTGGCAGATTGATACCCTTGGAATGGCGAGGACTCTGCTAAAGTCTGAAAATCCCAAACATGGTAGTTCCATACGGCTTAGCATCGATAAAAATTTGCAAGACGTGGTCGAACGGGCCCTCGGAGATAATAGGGGCTGTGCAATTGTAATGAATGTGCGCAACGGTGAAATCCTAGCAATGGCAAGCAAACCATCCTACGACTTAAATCTGCTAGTTCCGAAAATTTCCCAGGATGCCTATGATCGGATAACCTCAAAAGGCAGCTGGTTGAATCTGGCAACCCAGGGAAAATTTCCCCCGGGTTCCGTGTTCAAACTAGTTTCCTCCATAGCATTTTTACAATCCGGCGAAGTGCTGAGAACGGATTCCGTTTTTTGTTCCGGGGTGACGGAAATCGGCGGTAGAAAATTTACCTGTAAAAATCACACGAGCAACATTGACATAACATTTGAGGATGCCATTGCCAGAAGTTGTAATACCTTTTTCTATGAAAACGCCAAGAAAGTAAAAAAGGATAGGCTAATAAAAGCTGCCACCGAGCTGGGTTTTTCCGAAAAAACTGGCATTGATTTACCCCACGAAGGTAGAGGTTTTGTTCCCACCGAGGCATGGAAAAAAGCTCGAGGTTTCGGAAGTTGGGTTGGCGGAGACACCCTTAATTTGTCAATAGGCCAGGGATATTTGCTCGTTACTCCCATTGAAGTTTGCTGTTTTACTTCCTCAATTGCGGCAAACAGATTGCGGACAAAACCGACAATTTTTTTCAATGGGAATTGTGGCAATCTGCCCAACCATCCATCCCTGGGTCTGGACGGGATGGATTATAATTTCCTTGTCAATGCGATGGTCGAGGTCGTAGAAAATCGGTCGGGCAAACATGCCAAGGTAGAAAATTTAAAAGTCGCAGGGAAAACGGGGACAGCTCAATTTTTCGACCATGGAGAAAAAAGAAATCTGGCCTGGTTTACCTGCTTTGCCCCCGTCGACGATCCCGAAATTGCCATCACCGTCATGGTCCAGGAAAAAAGCCAATACGACTCCTATTGGGGAGGGAAAAATGCCGCTCCCATAACAAAAAAAATTATCGAAGAATATTTTAAGAAATAAACTTCCGGAGATGCTGGCCTGTGGCCTGGGAAACTGCAATCAACCAACTGCCCGGCAGTCTACCATTTCATTGCAACGGTTTTATCTTTCCCCATGACATTTCTTCGACTTGGACAGCCCCATCTCCTTTTATATCTTTTATCGATGCGGGGAAAAACTGAGAAATTTCCCGGGAAAGGAGACTTTTCACCTCACATAGAAGCTCTTGGCCAAAACTAAATTTCCTCCATGACACTGCGGGCTAACATGATGCCATCATGTCTTTTTAAGTCAAGTAAGTTTTAGATTTTATTTCATCGCGCATAATTTGTGGAGAGACTTTACTTGCAAGCCATGGGGAAATCTTTATCTAGTGCACCAATTCTATGAAAGTAAGTACAAGGTGGTTGAGCAGGTATTTGGATATAGGGGTTGGCGAAGAAGAGCTTTGTGAAGTTTTTACCAGCATTGGGCTGGAAGTCGAAGGCATTGAACACCTTGGAACCGCTAGGCAAGAAACACTCGTCGTAGGGGAGATTAAAGAAATTCGACAACACCCCAATGCCGATAAATTGTCGGTGTGTATGGTGTGCGTTGGCCCGAATGATACCCGACAGATTGTTTGTGGGGCAAAAAATTTTAAACCGAATGACCATGTTCCCGTTGCGTTGCCCGGAACGGTATTGCCCGGAGATTTCAAAATCAGCAAAAGTAACCTGCGGGGGGTTGATTCCGACGGCATGATGTGTAGCGGGAAAGAACTCGGCCTGGGCGAAGATCATTCCGGACTACTGATTCTCGAAGAAAATACGCCCGTTGGAACATGTCTCCACGATGCCATCGCCGTCAATTGGGACACCATTTTCGACCTATCGTTGACCGCAAACCGGGGAGACTGCCTAAGCCACATTGGAATTGCACGGGATTTGGCGGCAAAATTAAACATAGCCTTGAAACTTCCGCAAATCCATGGAATTGAAGTTTTTGAAAAGGAGAGGCCGCAGGGTCATTTTTTGGAAAAAATTTCCATTGCAACCGACAATTGCGGATGCTATTCAGCCATTTGCATAAAAAATATTAAAATTGGAGATAGCCCCGACTGGATGAAGCGTGATCTTGCAGCCGTTGGAGTGAGATCCATTAGCAATGCGGTGGACATTGGCAATTGGGTAATGATGGAAACGGGGCAGCCGGTACACGTTTTTGACGCAAAAAAAATCCGAGGAAATCAATTAACCATCAGGCAGGCCAAGGATGGGGAAACCATCATCACCCTCGATGGTCAGAAAAGAATATTAAACGGCGACATGGTTGTAATTTGTGATGTGGAACGTCCGCTCGTCGTTGCAGGCATCACCGGTAGCGTAGACGCGGAGGTTGACGGCAATACGACGGATATTTTGATAGAAAGTGCCTATTTCAATCCGGACAACATAAGAAAGTCCGCAAAGACCCTAAATATCTCCACGGAGAGCTCCCATAGGTTTTCCCGGGACATCGACAGAGCAAATATTGCGAACCATGGGGTACGGGTAGCAAATTTGATGACGGAAATCTGCGGTGGTGAAATCGTTTCAGCCTGTTGGAAAGTAGACAATTTAAGGGAAAAGACCATAGCCATCGACTTTCAACCGTCGCTAATAGAAGAACTATGCGGCTTCCCCATTCCCCTCGAAATTTCGGAAAATATTTTAACCAAGCTTGGGTTTCCCATAGAAAAATCAAATGCAGAAAATTGGAAGATAACGGTCCCTCCCCATCGGCCGGACATAACCTGCGCCCCCGACATCGTGTCCGAATGCCTGAGGATATATGGTACGGATAAAATTCCAACGACTCCCACGAAATGTACCGGCATTCATCATGAGTCAGACCGCTCGGCGGTATTCTGTCAAAACGTAGGCAATTACCTGTCCGACCAGGGATTTTTCGAGTGCTATAATTTTGCCCTTCGCAATGGCAATGAAATAGAAAATTTGTTCGGGGAAAATGCTGCCCTGCCCATGCGCAACCCTTTCAATGCCGATCAAAACTGCTATAGAAATTCATTAGTTCCGGGATTGTTGGATGCCGTTAAATTCAACATCCAAAATGGCAATTCGGATATTAAATTTTTCGAAACGGGGCATGTCGTGCTAAGGATCGATGAAAAGTTTAATGAATGTTTGGCCATTGGCTGCGTGATGCCAATAAAGCCGTTGGAACGTTCATGGCAATCGGTGGAAGCGGCAGATTTTTACGGCGTTAAGGCTTTGATTTTGCCAATTTTAAAAAACTTTTCCCAGCGACTGGCACAATTTAATCCCATAAAAACTAGTAACATTTGGCAACCCGAACATGCGGCCTATTGTGGATTCCTAGACCGTGAAAAATTTCAAGCGACCTGCGGATTTCTCAACGTGAAATTGACCAGGGCCTTTGACATCAAGCAATATGTTCTTGCGGCCGAAATAGTGATACATCCCGCCATTTTTAGTAGAAAACCCGAAAAGGTTTGCCACAAACCATTCAGCCAATTTCCTCGCATGTCAAAGGATCTGTCCCTCATAGTAAAACTAGATGAGCCCGCTGCCAACGTGGAAGGTGAGGTAATGAAAGCTGCCCAGAAGAGTATTTCGAATGACGTTTTCATAGAATCGATCAAGGTTTTCGATGTTTACCAGGGCAAAGAAATCCCGAATGGCACAAAAAACATTGGCCTAACGATAAACTATCGTTCCAACGGTAGAACACTGATAGATTCCGAAATACAGGCGGCGTTTAATGCCATGCAATCGGAAGTTGAAAAATCATATGAAATAAGGAAACAGCCGTGAAAGATAAAAATTTTGACCATAGCGTACACATCGAAAACATTGCAACGTTGGCACGCATTCATTTAACGGACCAGGAACGGCAAGACCTAACCAAAAGTCTTGATGAGATTTTGGAATACTTCGATAAGCTAAAAAAAGTGAATATTGAAGGCGTAGAACCGTCGGCCCATGCATTCCCGCTCTATGATATTCTCCGGGATGATGAAGTTGGAACTCCATTTGACATAGAAACTGCCCTGAAAAATGCTCCTAAACGGAGAAATAATCAGGTCATAGTGCCAAAAGTTGTGGAATAGGAAAAACCATGGATAGCGAAATCTTTTACAAATCAGCATCTGCATTGAACAATCTATTGGATTCCGGCGAGCTAACGTCCGTTGAGTTGGCAAAGGCTGTTATCGAAAGGACAAGGTCAGTGGATGGGAAACTAAATGCTTTCATTTCCTTTGATGAAGAAAAGACCATAAACGAAGCGGTCCAATCCGACATGCGGCGAAAAACGGGTAAAAAATTGAGCAACTTGGACGGCATTCCCGTAGGGATAAAAGATCTTATTTCGGAACGGGGGCAGACCCTCACCTGTGGATCGAAAATCCTGGGTGGATACGTTTCTCCCTATGATGCAACGGTGATAGAACGCATGCGCAATGCCGGATGTGTGCTGTGGGGCCGTCTCAACATGGATGAATTTGCCATGGGGTCATCCAATGAAAATTCCTACTACGGCAAGGTTGCAAATCCTTGGGATATTTCGCGGGTGCCCGGTGGAAGCAGCGGAGGCAGTGCTGCTGCGGTAGCATCCGGGGAAACGATTCTAGCCCTGGGCAGTGACACGGGGGGGTCCATTCGCCAACCGGCAGCATTTTGCGGCATAGTCGGCCTCAAGCCAACCTATGGAGCGGTTAGTCGCTATGGGATCGTTGCATTTGCCAGTTCCCTCGACCAGATAGGTCCAATGGGACGTTCCATTGAAGATGTCGCCACATTATTTCACGTCATCTCCGGACATGATGATAGGGATTCGTCTAGCTATCCGGTTGATAAAACGCATCATAGCATCGAATCCGTAAAAAATAAAAGGATCAAAACCATTGGTATTCCCACCGAATATTTCGAAGAAGGATTGGATCCCGAAATTCGACGGCTAATCGACGATGCCGTCAGCTTTTATAAAAATGCTGGCCATAGGATCAGGGAAGTCTCACTGACCATGACCGCATATACCATGGCGGTTTACTACGTCATTGCAACCGCCGAAGCATCGTCAAATTTGGCACGGTTCGACGGTGTTAGATACGGCTATCGTTCCGAAAATCCAAAGGATGCTGTCGACCTTTATTATAAAACCCGGGGAGAAGGTTTCGGTTCCGAAGTTAAGCGGAGGATCATGCTCGGAACCTACGTGCTCAGCAATGAAAATTTCGAATCCTACTACCTGCGAGCGCAAAAGGTGCGAACTCTCATCAGGAATGACTTCATGGAAGCCTTTAAAAATGTCGACCTACTAATTACTCCCGTAACGCCGAGTCCGGCATTTAAAATTGGAGAAAAATCTGCCGATCCATTGCAAATGTACCTGAGTGACATTTACACGATATCTGTCAATCTAGCTGGTCTCTGTGCCCTATCTCTTCCCTGTGGATTGTCCTCCAATGGCCTACCCATAGGCCTCCAGGTGATAGGCAAGCCCTTCCACGAACATGAAATCCTATCGTTGGCATATGAATTTGAACAGGCCCACGATTTTAAAAACATGCACCCACCCCTTTAAACGGAACCAACGGGGGAAAACCCTACTTCCCAACGCAAAAGTTGGAAAATATCAAATCTAGCATCTTTTCGTTGTCATAGGTCCCCGTGATTTCTCCGAGAATTTCAAGGGATTGGCGAATATCGCTGGCAATGGTTTCAATGGGTAATGGTTGGAACAATTTGGATTGTACCGCTTCCAGACATGCATTTGCCCGACGAAGAATAGACACATGTCGAGCATTAACCACGATGTCGATGTCGTTGTTCAAAGTTTTATTCCTAGAAATTACTTCTAGAATTTTTGTCTTCAAAACCCGTGGATTTGTCTCATTTTTTATGGAAATTTCAATCCTATCCAAATGGGGCAAAAAATCTTCAACGGCACAATTTTTTGGCAGGTCGACCTTGTTAATGACGATCAGTGTATTTTGATCGTTCAAACCATCGACAATTTCCCGTGGAATCACCGGCAATGTGTTCGAATTAATGTTCACCACTATCAAAAAGAAATCGGCACTTGAAGCCTTTGTAATTGCTTTCGCAATTCCCGTTTTCTCAATCTCACCCAATGGGTTACTTCGCAAACCTGCCGTATCACAAATTTTCAAAACATTGTTACCGACCACGATTTTTTCTGAAATTATGTCCCGGGTGGTTCCGGCAATTTCACTGACGATGGCACGGTCTTCCCCCCATAGGAAATTAAACAGGCTACTTTTCCCGGCATTGGGCTCTCCCAGTATTACCGTTGAGATGCCGTTGTTTATAACCGAATGATATTTGTTGCTCCCGACTAAGGTTTTTAACTCTTGGATGGCCGCTTCAACCTTTTGCGAAATGTCATGGGTAAAAGCTTTTCCATTGGAAATTTCATCCTCTGAAAAATCTATTTCCATTTCTACCCCTGCGAGCACATTCAGTAGATCCTTGCTCACCCCATTAATTTTGTCGCTCAAGGTACCGCTGAGCTGATTTTGTGCCACTTGCATCGCCCGTTCATTCGTCGCGTGAATCACATCTGCAACCGCTTCTGCCTGGCATAGGTCTAGCTTTCCATTTAGGAAAGCACGCTTCGTAAATTCTCCCGGCTCCGCAAACCTACAACCTCTCGCACACAGGTCTGCCAAGATATTTTCAACTATCAACATATTTCCATGGCAGTAAATTTCCACCGCATCCTCCCCTGTGTAGGAACCGGCAAATGGGAAAAATACCACCAGGACATCGTCGAGTAGTTTCCCTTCCCTCGACAGATATTTGCAATGGTATAGCGTCTTGGGAGAAAATTCATCCTTGGAAATAAAGTGGCAAAACATCGATTGGCTCAGGGGCCCACTGATGCGAACAATCGCCATGGCAGATACTCCAGCCGGCGTAGCGAGTGCAACTATCGTATCTCGCTGCATTTCCCACGGAGACATTACCGATTTCTATTAGGACCAAAGCTGCGAATGGGCATATTCTTTGGCACTTCGACATTTTTCATCCGAAAGATAATCCTTGCCTTTTGTAAATCCTGGGGACTCATTTCCATTTTGACGGTATCACCTATCATGAGCTTAATAAAATTTTTTCTCAATTTCCCAGAAATGTGAGCCAACACCACATGCTTATTTGGTAATTCCACCCGGAACATTGTTCCAGGCAACACGGAAATGATTTTACCAACAACTTCTATATACTCTGCCATTATCCTAAGCGGATATGATGAAAAAGAATAAACTCGCCATTGTCCAGCAAAATCAAACAATCTTTAATATTTATTTCTTGGAAAAATTTCCATGGGAAATTACAAATTCTGCGGGTAACACCTAATAATATTAAAATCAAAAGCATTTTTGCTTTATTTTTACGAAAAGCATCCTATTATTTTCCTCAGGGGAAAGATGAAAAAGAAAAATGGGAGTATTCTGCTTTTTGTGTTAGTTTGCATAGGTATCCTTGGTAGCATGCTGATAACGTTTTTAAAAACAACAACCCCCAAAGAGATTTTTTACAACGGTGCTACAAAATCCTATGGTTTTTTCAATGACTCCAATGATTCCGACGATTTCGATGATTTAGGTGATTTACAAAAATTGCATGGTCTCCTTGAACTTGAAACGGAATCAGTGAAAAATTTGACATGGGCATACATAAGGAACCAGACCGAACTAATGTTTCATGGTCGTCCTGTCATATGGAATGAGGAAGCATTGAACGAGTTAAAGGAAACATTGAATGAATCCCCAAAAGAATACTGGAAAGATGTGGGGGAAAGTGTTATCGAAGGTTTCTGGAAGACAGCAAAGGAAGCAGAAGCAGCAGATTCATACGACAAAACACGGAAAATGTATCAAGATGCTTCCCACATAAAAGATTTACTCACGTGGTCTTCCTACAAAAATCGGGAAGAGGCCATGGTGAAAACCATATCAGAGCTCTCCTTTGATACTAAAACACCTGAAAAAATCCTCGACCTATTACAGAAATTACAGAAATTGAAGTCAGATTCGAAATTTGATGACCGCTATAGGTCAGCAGAGATCCAAAAAATACAAGAAATATTGGAAGGTGTATCGGGAAACAAATTTACGCAATGGGAAAATGAAATGAGAAGTCTGAGTTATGAAATGAGCCATAGGAAGATGTATAAAGAAAAAATAACCGGATTAATGAAAAAATTAAAACCGCCGCAGGAGGAAAGGTTGGAAGAACTAATATCCCTTAAAAAGATAGAACAAAATTTGGAAGATAAAGAAAGCATAGACACAAACACTTGGCAAGAAATAAAGGAACTGCTAAGCATGGAAGAAAAGTTAGAGAAAAGCTTGCCGCAAATGGATCAGACCAAAAAGAACTTTCTAAAAAAACTGGAAGAACTAGTCTCTTCCAATGGGCAAACACAGCCCCAAACATTTGAAGAAGTAAACCGCATTAGGAATGAAATCTCAAAAATATTTCAAAATTCAATTGAAGATGCATTGAATCAAGGAAATTCCGGAAATAACGGACAATCAATAAGTGATATATTAAAACAAATGGAGAACGATATTGTTGAATTGGCATATCAATCCAGATGGAATCCAAATATGTTCACAGGTTTGTTTCCAAGCCAAAACATAGCCACTGATTCCCAGAGTTGGGAAGAGCAATTAGGAGGAAAATCATCTAATATCTTACAAGCTATTCTGAATTCGATAGACAAAGATCTGATCGATAAATTGAAAGGCTTAGCAACGAATTATAACAATAGGGTAAGCGGCGAAAACTATCAAAAATTGAGGGACTTCGTAAGAAAAAACGAAGGACCCCAATTCGAGGAAATCCTTACATTGGACAAGGATGTTAATAGGTTGCAGTCTGTTTTTACGGCAATATCCCGGGTGGGGGATGTGGCACCAAAGTTCATTAGATTTTTTGACCATAAAAATTTTAATATGGAAAACACCGTTGTCATTTATATGTTGGACAACAAATTCCCATTAGCCGTAAAATTTAAAGATGAGGTTAAGGAGGTAATTAAATTAATCTTCCAGAAGTATGAAATCGATGAAACGGCAATAGCATCATTTTTAAATGATCTTGAAAAGATTATAGACGTATTGGTCAAACCAGATAGCATCCAATCCATACTTACAAAAGAGCAAGAAGAGTTGGAATATTTCCGTGCGGTAATCGAAGACTTCAGAGATACAAAACGTGATCTGGATGCGAGTATTTTTAAAGAGTTCTCTTCTTGGAAAAAGATTTTCCAAGGTAAAAACTTGAATGTCGAAGGTAACATTTTGCAAGATTTGACTAACAGTTTAACCTTTGCAAACGGCATCGATAGTATAAATTTTTACGCAGCAAACGAGTACGTCCGGCTGGCTCTAGTGTATTCTCTACCACTACGACCAGAAATAAGTAGCCAACAGAAGAAAGAAGCTAAGTTACCAGACTCAAAGGATCCTAAAAAAATCAGACAAGAAATGCAAAAAATATTTAATTATGGACTTCAAGAAAAGAAAAATAATCAAGCTAAGCTCGAAGAAAATAAGAAAACAATTCAAAAAATATTGAAATTACTGCATGAGGCTAAACTTGTCAACTTCACTGAAGACAAAAACGGGGAAATAGATGTATTTCATTCATACAGTAAGTTCGTGCGAATTGCCATAAAAGTTTGGGATAGGGACTATGAATTACCACTTCATCGTACCACAAATTATCACTGTAGGATAGAGTATGTGGGAAATGGTAAACCCAATAACAATAATACTGTTCAAAGGGTTGAAGAATTTTAAATAACAGCTTGGATCGATGAGTATTCTAGTAATAGGAGCAGCGGGGTTCGTTGGTAGCCATTTGGTGAAGAGATTGGGTGCGTTGGGCCATCGTGTCTGCGGGATGGACATAGATAATATGCGGGCTAAACAGGTACTGGCATCAAATATTCCATTCTATTGTAATGATTTCGGGGCACAGTCTTCCCTGCAAAATGTTTTTAGACAGGAAAATGTCGAAATGGTCATCCAATGTGCCGGCAAGTCCATCGTGGAAAATTCCGTCACCGACCCAATGTCGTACTATACAAATAATGCCCTCTGCAATATATTTCTATTGGATACTTTGCTGAAGTCACATATTACCAAAATAATATACGTCTCTTCAGCCACTGTTTTTGGGGAAGTCGAAAAAATGCCAATTAGCCAACAAACGATTCGCAATCCCATAAGTCCACTGGGCAATGCACAGCTATTTGTCGAAAATATGTTGGAATCTCTTAGAATATCCCATGGCCTAACCTATGCAATTGTTAGGGCATCGAATATCACCGGGATGGGCGAGGTAGAAAATGAATATTTCATACAAAATCTAGGAACCGGCCTTATTCCAAATCTTTTGAGGTATATTTTAGGACAAACAGACGCGGTAAATATTTTTGGGACTTCCCATGACTCCATCGACTTGACAGCTGAACGGGACTACATACACGTGGACGATTTTTGCAATGCCTGTGCGAATGTGATCCCCAAATTATCCGTTCGCGGTGAAGGAATGGCCTATAACGTCGGAAGTGGTAAAAAATACTCCGTCAGAGAGGTAATCACAACGGCCGAACAGCTGTTTGGACTCACGATTAAAACAGCCGAAGGACCTTCTCGAATCGGAGATCCTTCACGCCTATACTTTGATACCAATAGGGCCAGAAGTGAATTGGATTGGTATCCAAAATATGACTCTTTGGAACTGATATTGAAAACAATGCTTCCCTATTACCTAGCCCGTCGACAAAACCGCTAGACGTGCGGCGGAACATTTATCCATCACTTTCCATACTCCGCACTTTCGGAAGGGTTGGCTTGTGGATTTGCCCCACTCGGATTACCATGGCCATGGAGCATAACCGTCTTCAGTACGTCGCTGTCTAGTTTTTGTTTGCCTTCAAAAGCTTTTGTTCCCGGACGGGTTATTTCCGTAGATTCCCTGCTAACATGCTGTGTGCTCCCCACATCATTTTGCGGAATATTTGGGTTTGCCAGAGGATTTACTTTCATATCCCCCACCACACCCGTTGGTCCAGGTTTGATGACATTTGCATCTATTTGAAAAATTCCCATGTCTGTCCTCCTTGTTAAACTTCTAGTCTATTAAAGATATTTGGTAAAAAAAATT
Source organism: Puniceicoccales bacterium (assembly GCA_031258695.1). Taxonomy (GTDB): domain Bacteria; phylum Verrucomicrobiota; class Verrucomicrobiia; order Opitutales; family JAIRKQ01; genus JAIRKQ01. The sequence goes on along the minus strand of JAIRMM010000009.1, from coordinate 6,914 downwards.
TTGCAACAAAAATTTTGATATTTGGACATATATTGCTTCATCCCACATTTACAGGGGATCCTGTCCTGATTTCTGTGAAAATGTTCGCAGCCAGCGGTAATAATATTTTTAGAAAAGTATGGCATTGTGGATTCTTTTATGGTAAAAAATAATCATGTGTCCCCTAATACATAATACCATAGATCCGCATGGATTCAGCGAATCAGCCCCATCGACCATCGAGACGTGTCAACATCTGAAATTGGCCCTATACCAGGGAAGTTATGGTAAAAATACTGAAACTCTAGAAGTACGCTGGTTGGCCGATGATGTACACAAACGGATTGGGAATTTTTATCACCAAAGCGACAATTACATTGATATCGTTGGAAGCGATGCACATCCGAACAACGTTGATCTAATACATACGTTAAAAAACAAACTTTTGGAAAAAGAATCATCATTTATTAGGACATATCAATTGCTCACCGATGAAAATGTTTATCGGCTATTTGTTGAAAAAATCAGGATAACGGAGAAAACGGAAACGGAGGTAAAATTTGTTGGATGTCTTTTCATGGTGCCGGAGTGTGAAAATGACGGAGGAGAAGGAGACATTATCAGGCAGCAACTCCTTGAAAATTTACGAAAAGAACGGGAAATTAATCGGGTGAAAGATCTATTCGTCAACATGGTATCCCATGAAATGCGCACTCCTTTGGCGGTCATACAGGGAGCGGTTGATCTGATCGAACACTGCAATGATAAGTTAAGCGATGGCGATAGAAAAAATTATCTCCAATCAATAAAGAGAGCAATCCTGCGGATGACACGGACGATGGATACGGTGTTGATCCTGGGCAAAGTACAAAGTAATCAGCTATCGTTTCAACCGTTAAGTTCCGATGTGGTGTTGTTTTGTAAAAATATAATCAACGAAATTGAAAATCTTAACGAAGGGAGAAAAATTGTGCTTCAAATATCAAAGTCATTTCCGCGGAGTATTGACATAGACACGACACTCCTCTACCACATCGTTTCTAATCTGCTAAACAATGCGATAAAATATTCCGACCCTGAGACATTGGTATATTTAAACTTGGTTTTCGATGAAGAAACGTTGACCATCTATGTCAAGGACTCTGGCATAGGTATTCCGTCTAAAGAATTGAAAGGGATATTCAAATTATTCCATCGGGGGTCCAATGCCAAAGGTCGCAAGGGCATGGGAATTGGTATGTTTATCGTTAAACATTGTATCGCATTGCACAATGGAAGCATAGAGGTTGAATCCAAGGAACAGGAAGGAACAATCTTTCGGGTAAAGCTGCCCATTGCACATCGAAATTAGACAACCCCTCAACCATACGGTCCGGCAATGTGTCCTTTTACGCTTTTCGAAAACAAAAAGTTATAAAATGTTGCCTATGCCGTCAAAATTTGTTTGATGTCTCGTGGGAATTGCGGTGGTATTAGTTTTTGCGTTCGTTTTCTAATCTCCTTAAAATGTCATCAAGTAAAAACATCGAAGATAGGAAAGCGCCTCTCAGGCATTATACCTTTGAGGAGTTGCGGGATTGTGCCGAAAACGATTTCAAAAATTTGAATGCCATCAAGTTGGCAAGAACCCCTCCCCATGAAATAGGTGCTTGGCTTGAAAGGCTCTCACAGGAAGAAAGAGAAATAGTTTTACGCAAGCTATCCGTCGACGACGTAACCGAAGTTTTGGCGGAAATGAATGTTTCCGATTCGGCCGAAATCATTTCTGAAATGCGAGATGCCAAAGCCATAAAGATTTTGAGCTCCCTTGCACCGGACGATGCCGCAGATTTACTGGGTGAATTAGAAGATGACGTGAGAGAACGGCTGATGGCTAAAATGCCATCGCAGGTTGCCGCAACCCTGCGCAACCTGTTGACCTACGACCCAAATACTGCGGGTGGTGTCATGACGCCCCATGTTGCTGCCCTGAAAATAGACATGACGGTCGACGAAGCCATTGAGTTTTTGAGGGAAAACAAAGACGTAGCAGAGAACGTGGAAAGTTTGTATGTCACCGATGATAAAAAGCATTTGGTCGGGGTTTTAAACATACAAAAATTACTATGGACCGATCCCCATGCCAAGATCGGGGACCTGATGTGTGGTGAAGTCGAAGGCATCTGTTCCCTAGAACAGGATAAGGAAACGGTCGCCCACATGATGGCGAAAAATCACTTCAACACATTGCCCGTCGTCGATGGGCAGCACCGATTGATCGGCATTGTCACCCACGATGACGTTATCGATATTTTACGGGAGGAAGCAACGGAAGATATCCAAAAGTTACATGGAGCGGGTGGCGATGAAAGTATCCACGACAGTGTGTCCTATAGCATTTTTAGGCGCACACCATGGCTGGTGGTAAATTTGTGCATTGCATTTGTGACGGCCGGTGTTATTCATATTTTTGAACAAAGAATTGCCCAGTGCACTGTATTGGCAGTTTTCATGGTAATGATAACCGGACTAAGTGGAAATTCCGGAGCCCAAACATTGGCAATCTCAATCAGAGGTCTTGCCCTGGGTGAATATCACAATGGGGATTCGCTAAGGGTTGTGCTCCGAGAAACTTTAAAAGGGTTCCTCAATGGTGTCGTCATAGGTTTTATCGCACTCGTTGTGACAGGTATTTGGTCTCAAAACATAAAGGTTGGGATGGTGGTTTTCTTGGCAATGATTCTTAATATGGGACTGTCCGGCTTCGTTGGATCGCTTATCCCGATATTTTTAACGCGCATCAAGTGTGATCCCGCCCAAAGTTCATATATTTTTCTCACCTCGATAACCGATATCGCCGGCATGTTCATCTTCCTGGGAATCGGATCATATTTTTTACTCTAGATGTTTCATTTTACATTTTGTTTCCGAACGCCATGAAACAGATCGCCCAGGAGTTGAATTTAAAAGCAACGGCGGACTCTACATTTTGTAAGATTTTTCCGAAACTTTGCAATTGGTTCGGTAAATACACCCTATCCGGAAAATTTCGAGGGAAGGAACTGGAGATATATACTACCAAATTTCCCAACATCAAACAATTTCCTCTGCGGCTCGTGGTAAAAAGCAATCTCGGGCTTGCCCAACCGTTTCGCATCGTGGCCCGAAAAAGACCTTTTCTCATAGGTCTCCATAAAATTTTCGACAGAGATATATGCTTTACAAACAACCCCATCCTAGACGGGAGGTTACTATTTTCGACCGACCGGCGGGACCTTTTAAGTTTGATACTAGGATATGACGAAGTTCAGGACCAGCTCTACGGTATTTGGAAGACGAGGAAATGCGATGGTACGCTGTCCATAAATAATAATTTTATCATGTACCACGAGCCATTTAGGCTGATTACAAAAACAACCCGCGAAAGAATAAAGAACGTGACAAACCTAATTTGCGACGTCACGGATATCATTAGGCTATCACGGAAATTTATAACCCCGGATAACATGGGGTGAATCCTATTTACACTACGAAATTGCATCTAAACCGCATCCGCATGGGGCCAATGGCATGGATAAAATTACCTAAGCTTCATGTTTTGCATCAAGCTGACCATGGGCAAAAACATTGCAATTACGACGATACCGACAACAATGGCCAGAAATATTATGATGGCTGGCTCAATCAAAATTGTCAGCAATGTCAATTGCTGCTCGATTTTTCGATCATATATTTCCGATATTTTTACAAATGTTTTGGCCAACCCCCTGGATCGTTCTCCCGCTAGAATCAGACCATGGTCCGTTGCCCTAAGGAACTTGTTGCCCCTAAAGCTGTCCGACAAGGTTTCTCCCTGTGTTATCTTCGCTAAAACTTTTTCGAAGGCTTTTTTGCATTTGCTGTCATTTATTATCCCCATCGACAATTGCAAAGCTTCCTGAAGTGGGACCCCAAATGACATCAGCATCCCAATGGTTCTGAAGAAAGTATTGAGGTTCATGACTAGGAATAACTTGCCAAAAATTGGCAGTTGGGTGCCCATGGCCAACGGATTTTTGAAAATTTTTTTACAAAGATAAACCCTAAAAACTGCGATGGCGGCTATGGCGAGCAGCCCTATCATCCCCCAGTGGTTGCCGATAAATTTGCAAAAGTTCACCACCCGTTGGGTCAACCATGGAAGAGATCTGCCGTTGGAACTTTGGGATGTAAAAATCATTTCGAACTTTGGAACAACAATCGTCATGAGCAAAATCAGGGCAATTCCAGCCACTATCAGCACAATCGTTGGGTAGACTAGTGCCATTTTTACCTTTTGCCCAATGGACGATATTTTCTTACCAACCTCGGCCATTTCCCGCAGTGCGATTCCGGGACATCCTATTTTTTCTGCGGCTCTGACTGTTTTTATTTCGGTATCTGAGAAAAACTGGCGGCAACACATCATTCCTTCGGACAATGACATTCCGGAAGAAATTTTTTCCCTGAGAGAATGTATTATATTGTAACCTGCGGCACCTCTTCTAAGTCCGATGGTCAACGTTGAAAGGCATTGTTCGATCGGTAAACCTGCCGTCAGCAACATTGACAATTGTTCGAAAAATGCATATTTCCAACCGGGTTGATTGTGTCTTTTGCGGGAGAAGAAACTACGAATTTTCTCCATGTTTAGATTATTTCTCCTGGTCTTTGTTTCGAAACATTGCAATAGCTGCACATCGAATCCCCTATCCTTCAGTTCCCGTTCGGCGAGGGCCTTACTGTCGGAAATAATTTCACCCCTAACGACCACGTTGTGAGAATCTACGGCTAAAAACCTAAATCGCATTGGCCCCAATTGTAGAAAATATTTTACATAAATAAATCCATTTCGTGAAAAATATTTCACGGTAAAAATTAGAAGCTTTCCCCTTCTTGCTTACCTACTCAATCTGGTAACACCACCCCAGGGAAGCGCCCTAGGGTTGCTGGCATTGCTGTTGTTTGCGAAAAGTAAATTTTTTATAAAAAAGACTTGCAACGGAAGGATTTGCGGTATAAGCGTCGCATATAATAACCAAAAAAAAAACGATATGGACAAAATTAATACTACAACAAATCATGAAACGGACATTTGGGAAAAAATGTCACTCCTAAAAGATAAGGAACAAGCGGATAGGACGGGTTTGCACACTTCCGGGGACAACCCAATTTCGCGACCAGAAGACAGGACCCTACCGTTACATTCCCTGTCTTTGAGAAACACGGAAGCTCCTGTTCTCGAGGTTGTTCCTGCTCCTGTAGTTGCTCCTAGGGCAGACCCACAGCAGATACTGGCAGGCGCGATCGTGCGAGCATTTTTTGGCAGAACCGACGGCATAGATGGTGGAGCGTGGGCTGGCGTTCGCACTAGATTAGAAACAATGCTTTTTAGCGAAGTACGTAGGATTTGGCAGACGATAGCAAATGAAGTGGCAGCAGATTGTTTCGATGAAGATGGTAAGGTTGATGTCGAAAGGCTCAAAACATGGATGGAATTTTTCGGGGATGCAGAAAATCTCGAAAAAGAGCCATTTTGCCTCATTCCTCACGCAAAGCTCATGTGTACACAGATGCAAAGGGTATGCGAATGTCTCTTTCGTAACCAAAACAAGGCAAGGGATCGGTTAGATGCTGCCAACGGTATCACCGTTGGGTCCTATGGGCGATCCCTTTTAGATGCCATGGCGGAATCACCTCTAGATCCCGCCGTAGCCATACTGGCATCCCTGTTCACTCCCCACAGGCAATTGGGCTTGCCGACATGCACAATGGATTCTCTTATCACCAAAGAAATCATGGACCATCTGGAACGGCTGATATTAACGTATACGCAGACGCTGAGAGATGACCAAATCATATTTCCGAGTGGGTGTGCGGTCAAACAACTGCCAATAGCGGATGGTCACATTGCCGTTGATTTGATAAAAGGTGGGGATGAGAAAAATAAAGTATTTGGGGACGTTATGGGTGACAATCTTTTTAAAAAAAATCATCGACTAAAAGTATGGGATGGAGAAGGAATAAAATATAATTCAGCAGAAAAGTATAAACTCGAAATACCGGTACACAACATGAACGACGTACTGTTTACCCACCTTTTACAGGTGTCTAGATTCGGAAATTGGCAAATGAATGCCGATGTCACGCTGGCATATGCTGGGCTCGATGGATTGAACGAAATATATTCAAAAGTAATCTGCATATCCCCTTCAAATTTTCCGGAAAAAATAGAAGTATTAAAAGCACAGGCCAAAATCCAAGAGGAACTGGGATACCAGTACATGCGTGTAGGGACGATGGCAAAACTTGACCCGGAAGTAGTTCCTGGGGAACCAAAACGTTTGGATCACTCAGAGATCGTTAAGATCGAGGACTTAATAGCCCTCGACCTGAGTACTCTGAAAGTTGGAGAGGCCTATCCAATTGGTGACCGCAATTGGGAAAGTGATGATAGGTCAGAGGATATTCCCCGCCTGGCGGTCAGAAAAGGAGGTGATGCAATCTATGAAATTGGAACATTGGAATCAACCCGTGATAAAACATCGAAAAAATTCAAACCTTTCGACCCATACTACTCCACACACCTCGGGGGTACGACATCGATTTTGGTTTATAACACCAATGTCAAATTCCACGATGCAAAGTATTGGACTAGATATGCGCCTAGGGTCGAGACTCATAAGAGAAGGATTGACATTACAGGCAAACGGGATAAGCAGCCCCGTCCAAGACTATATGGTTGATAGAAGAAGGGAAATTCGAAGGGCTAAAGCCGTATTTTCCGAAGTCGCGGGGGAAACACGAAGGATGATCGGCTGGTGATTAGCGGAATTGCCCATGTCCTGCGCAATGGACTGAGGTGGAAAGATGCCCCCCGGGAGTACGGTCCATCCAAGACATTGCACAACCGTTTCGTCCGATGGAGGAGGGATATT
>JAIRMM010000003.1 GCA_031258695.1 Puniceicoccales bacterium | reverse complement strand
CGTCACTCAGCCTATTCAGTATATATTCCCTATGCATGTTGTACTCGTCTATCATCCCTATGTACGCCTCCTCATCGAGCACATATCTCCCTTCGGGTTTCTTGCTGACCAGCTCCACTGCGCTGATTCTCTTCGGCATTTCTTCTTCTTTCTTTTCCATAGTTTTTCTTTATTTTACTTATAATATAATAACTAGCATAATTGCCATTCCATGTCAAGAATATTTTTCCAATTTATTTTTATTTTTTTTATTTATTTTTCCTTGACTTTCCCAAAGTTTCTCACCATCATAGTTCAAACCCCTAGACCGCACGTTTCCTGTGCTCCGTCATCCTCCCATCCCCCTCTCTCGTCTTCGGTTGGTTCCTTGCCACCCTTCCCAAAAAAGAGCTACGACGGAAGGAAAGTCATCTATTCGTAAGAATATATTACTTTCGTTCCGTCTAGCTCGCCCCCTAGCCCCCACGCCATATTCCCCGCGATATTCCTCGCCCGGGTGAGGGTGGACTTCAAGCCCTGGTGCAGGCTGACGACCCGGGGATTTCTTGCCCCGCCGGACCGGAGGTCAGGGTCTCGCGGCGGGGCGGTGGAGAGGGTGGTCCGCGAAGCCTGGGATGCCGGAGGACGGGCGGAAACCCTCGCAACCTTTTAAGCCATTCCTTGCTAGATTTCGGTCTCCCCAGACGGTTTGACCGGCACCCCCATTTGGTTTTCTGGGCGGCAACGGGAGGGGGTACACCCCCTTTTTCAACCCCCACGCTATCGTTTATTTTGGGCTCCCGCTAAAATTTTCACTTTTCCCTAACGACCCTATTCAAAGTATCATTCCTGTCTTCCCTCCAGGTTGCTTGACCGGGGCAACAAGGATTTTCAGCATGGTGGTTTCCCCTCCCAGCAGCCTTTTTTGGGACAAATTGGGCTTTCTTCCTTTCAGGTTGTCCCCTCGCGGAGCCGCAGCGGTAGCGGAGGCGGAGCGGCCATACCACCCTCCCCTGGCATTCGGGAGAAATGTGAAATTGTTGTCAAAACACCATTCGGGATGTTTGAATGTTTACAAAGTCGCCGGTTTTATCCACGCTGATGCCCCTAGGATTCGTTTCGTTCGTAAAAATGATAATTTACTCGTCTCGGATATCGAAATCGATTTTAGGAGCGCTTACGTTCGTTTTACAAGGGTCGGGCTTTTCGGACAAAGGTGGGGGCGTTTTCTTCACCCCTGGTTTAGTAGCTTCTGAGCCTCTCTCGGGGCGGCTTCCGGCAGCAGGGTTGGCATTTCTGCCGCCCCCCTATCACGGTTCCAGAGCCCCGGTTGGCGAATTGGGATTACTTTCTCGGAACCCCGGATTCCTTCCTTTCTGCCATTTCCCTGCCCACCACCAAGCCTTTCTTTCGCTGGATTTCACCATTTTTTACTTTTCTACCAATTCTTTTCTCTCCGCTCTTTTATTTTTCCACCATTTTGCCCCATGATTTTCCTCCTTGCTTTTCGGGGATATTGCCACCATGTTTTTTTTCGTAATTTTACGGGAAAATTTTAAGCATAGGAGGGTGCAAGCACGCGAAATTGATGACAACCTCCGCAACAGGATAATCCAATTGATCCTGGCTTCCATGCTCAATGGGGAAACGAAAGCTTTATGCCCTTTATGCGGCAAAGACGAGGTGTCAATTGAGGATGTGGTGTGGCAGGACAAGAAACGTTCCTGGGTTGTACGATGCCCCCACTGCAAGCTATATGCTGAAATGCCCCGTGAAGCCTGGGATAAATTCCTTCGCACTTTTAATGTTAACTTTTTCCCCCTAAAAAGTTAAACCTCTTCTGATTGTTGGCTCTTGAGTAATGCATTTTTAAATCCTGGGAAGGGTATTATTCCCCGGAAGCAAAGGTTGTCCACCGCTATGTCTGATTTTCCCAAGTAGACTCAGTACTAATTTCTTGAAGTTGGTTTGCCTTTGAGGACTCAATTTACTGAAATCGCCCCAAAAATCATTGAAAGAATTATGACTGAAGCGAACAAAACTATCTGAAGGCAAATTTACAATATTAAGTCCTCCGTTAATAACAAGCTGGCTATTACTCGAATCAAAAATTTGGATTTGAGCAATGGGAAAATTATTGTTAGGATCAAGAGCTTCACCAGTCATTATACCATCACTGTAGCATAGTCTATTGGGATTGTTTTGTGATAATATATTTGCGGCCGGTAAAATGTTTATGGTATCAGCGTAATTACCATGATTCCAAAGGCGAATAAACAAATTTTCCTCTTGTGAACGTTTTCGACTTAAATTGACCACACCATTGAAAATCTCTCTATATTCGTCGTGTGCACGATTTTGTATTTTAACAAACAACGTTCGTCCTTTCAATCCCTGAGGCAATTCTAATGCATAAAGAAAATGTCCAAGTTCATGTGCAAGGATCATAGATGATGGCACTACAACTTTTATAAAATCAATCTCGTTGCCCCCATTAGCGGTATTATCAACAACTAATGCCCAATCCATAGACTCATGCCTATTATTAACTGCATCCCATTTTAAATTAATTGCACACTCATTTGGGTTCACCGCCCCTACTTGCGGATAATCTGGATAAAAGTTATCAGAATCATTATTCTGCAAAAACACCATCTTTTGTGGGGGGTGCCCAGCTGCTACGTTATTATGACACGCGACGATTATTTTTTCAAAAAGGTTACGCCCCGTTGGCAACCTAAGAATATCTACTATTGATTGGGCATAGCTTCGACAACATACTGGATTACCATTAACCTGGAGATCCCAGGCAAAAAACTATCTATATCATTCGCAGTTATTCCAGGTAAATTTAAGGGTGCTGCAACATTTAATGGCGGCGATGCAAGATTTAGGAGGGCTTGTCCCCATTGTCCATTTTCCAATAAATTAACCAAATTAATCTGTTGTTGATTTTGACCTACAACTACACCTCCAACACCTAACGATCCTCCGGGTGGCTGGCCTAAATGTATAGAATTTACCATTTTGATTGTTCCCTAAGCCCGAAGTTGATGAATTAAATCATCAACACAGATTCGATCGTTAATTTGCCCGTAATTTATAGCTTTCATTATAGTAACTAGCCACAACAACACGTCTTTCATTTGAGACACCGTGACCCCAATTGGGATGTTATTTCTTTGTGCTTGCGGTTGAGTAATTTTAAACAACCAGGCTAAAATCAAACTAATACATGGAATAAAATGGTCAGAAAACACTTTGTCATTATCTTGAGAATAAACCCTACCATTACAATGACACTCCAACATTTTGTCTAACACTCCTGGAATTTTCTCTGGCATATTTGCTGTAACTGTAGGATTTTCCAAAAGATTACTTCGCGATTGGCTATGTTCCGCCTGGATTTCTCCTTGAATTCCCTGGACAACCCCATGAAGCCTTTCAAAATTATCAAGTGCTTTCCCATCTGACGTTCTAACCTGCATACTGACCTTTCATTACTGGTAATAAAACCTGACACAAGTTTTTCGTTTTGCAAGCAAAAAATGACCAGGAAAAGATTTTTACAACCTGTTTATGTATTGGGAATTTTTTTGACGAAATTCCCCTCCCCTTACCAAAATTTTTACACAAAAAATCCCTGGTTATTTTTTGGGAAAATCGGTAAACTTTTCGACGATTTTTGGTCGATTTTTTAGTAAAAAGTTTACCAGGTTTTTTCGACCAAAGAACAGCAAACGTCGATAAATTCAGCAACCCTAATCTCGAAATTGGTAAAAGTTTACTGAAAACGGGTCCTAAAGACCCCAAATCGGTAAACTTTTTTGGGTTTAAGGTTTGGCGTCCTAATCTTGGTATTAGATAAGCACATACCTATTTCCAAGTTTCTTTATCTGTCCTTCGGATGCAAGCTTGGTAGCATATCTCGATACCATTCCCTTTGTAATTTCCAGTTCCTCTGCGATGTCGGCATTGGAGTCTACCCCATCGGCGATTAGGTCATAGACAAGTATTTTGGTATCCGTTGGCGTATGGGTTACCCGAGTTTTTCCATTCTCCGTGACAAACGACCAGTCAAGATTTCTTTCCGGAACGCCATCATCCTCTCGATTTTTATCGAAGGAGGTGGTAAAGAATGTCCCCTTCTTGATTTCATTCTTATTACCATTTTTGGAAACTCTTAGGATCCAAGAGGCAGCCCCTTCCCGTCGCGACGTCCCTCGCATGTCTTTGCCATCCCGATTGGCATGGTGCAAGATTATTACAGAAATTTTATTGCGTTGGAATTTTTGCAACCAGGATGATACCTTTTCCCAGTCATCGGCTTCGTTCTCCCTCATTCCAGCAAATAGGCAGGAAAGGTTGTCGAGAAATATTATCCTTATTTCATTCTGCACACAAATTTCCAACATTTTTTCCTGCTGGTCTCTATCGCATAGGTTGAGAATGAGATTATCATTCTCCGCCACCGTTTCATGGGACATAATCATGAGGTTGTCGAAAGGTGGGGTTGCTAATAGTCGTAATTGTTCCTGCATGGAATGAATCGGCATCTCCCCATCGACGTAGAGTGTTTTCCATGGTTTTTCACACTTCCACGGTCCAAAATTTTCACCCTTGCTTATGTTGATTGCCATGTCCCAGGCGAACCATGTCTTCCCAGATCCCCGTTTCCCGAAAATGTATCCCAGGCTGCCAGCTCTTAACCAGGGCGACAATATTAATTCCCTCGGCGGATGGTTCATGCTAAAAAAACTATTTCCCATAATTATCGACTTTTTAGTGAGTTCATTTTTCTTTTCCCCAATGTCATTTTTTTCGCCGTTATCCACACTATTTTCACCGCTATCGGTTTTATTTTTCCCATCTACCAAATTATAGGAGTGGTGGTCTTGGATCTTCCCAATTCTTTCCACATTTTTTTCATCCCCGGGATGATTATCTTCCCCCGGGACAAGCCAATGGTCGCAAAATTCCCGCATATTGTTCTTGATTTTTTCGATATTTTTAGTATCATCATTGTCATTCATTGTTTTTTCTTTGTTAATATTTATAATTGTGGTTCCTTTATTCTTCACTTATATTCTTTAAACAAAGTATAAACGAAACCAGTGGGGATTTGATCTTTTCCCCACCCAGCTGGTCCCTTTTAACCCTCAAAAAATCTCTCAGGTCCTTGACTGGTTTACCATCATCCCGCAATAGCTTAGAGTAGTCGTAGACAACATTGACAGCCACTATGCCATCCAATTGTTCTGCCCAACGGTGCATTCCGGATAGCCCAGCGTAATCATTGTCCGGCAACAGGAGTGCAAATTTGTCTGTGAAATATTGCAGGGCATTGGGGTGGATGCTATTGAAGGCTCCCAATATGGCTACGGGTGATACATGTTTTTCCTTGCCATCCTTGGAGATTATGGAGTAGGCTGCGAGGATGTCGGAGGATCCTTCCATCAGCATGATTAGTGGTTTGTCTGTCGGTATTCCGATCGGCCATGAGGGGGATCCGATGGTGCGTCCTTTCCCCGTTGAACCATCTTTGAAGATGAATGGTTTTCCATCCAACCTTCTGTCCTGCCTGACGTAGTGATTCTTGTCGACTACGGTCCAGCAGCGACCGTTCACCGGGTGGTCGAAAAATTTCAGTATCCCATCTTCCTGGGCTAGCTTTAGACCATCCATGTCAATTTCTAGGGTTCGGGAGAGTTGTAAAATGTCACAATTGTTCCCCTTTTGGAGGTCGTTGAAGGGGTGGTGTTTTGGCTTTTTATCCCTCCCTGCCGGCATAAATACTTCCCTCTTCGCAGTCTTCGTATCCCCAAACTCGTAAAAGTTTTCTTGGTGTCTCAACCACTTCGACACCGCCAGGCAAGCGTCGTGGAAGTTTCCGCCCCGCACCTTGTGCAGCAGGTCGAGGAGGTTATTTCCACTCTCTCCCGTCGCAAAATCTTTCCACAGTCCGGTCTTTTCCCCGGTCAGGCAGATTTTTAAGCTTTTCCCGGGCTCTCCTCCCAACGACCCCACGACATATTCCTTACCGACGCACTTCCCGTTTGGGAAAAGTTTTGTGCAGAACGCTCGGGCATTGGAAGCTAGCAGACCCTTCAACTTTTCCAAATCGTGGGCATGTTCCCCTTTTATTGTAATCTTTGGCATGATCCCCCCCATGCTTGTTGTTGCGGATGATTTCATCCAGCTCTTCCTTTATGTAGAGCACGCGTTTGCCAAGTTTATAGGAAGGAATGTGCTTGGGGTGGCTCATAGTGCGTCCTCCCGGGGCTTGTTGAGAGCTTTCTTGCTGTTGGGATCTGAATCTACGGTGGTTGTGCATTTCCGTGATTCTACAAACCCTATCAGGTTCTCTTTTAGGAACCTCCGGGCCCCTCATAGTTTGACAGATTTTAGGCCAGGATACCTTTTGGTCGATAACCACGCTTCTATTGTGCGCCTACTAAGATTAAGAAATTCCGCCGCTTCTTTTGCCGTTAACAGCTTGTGCTGCTGTGCTGCTGTGCTGCTGTGCTGCTTTTTAAAATTTTATCACACATATTGTCGCAATGTAAAGATCTTTTTGCGGATTTAAAGAAAAATATGTAAAAATTTCGTAAAAATTCGTAATTTGTGCGGTCTATTGATTTTTGGTGGTAAAATCGAATGCCTCTTCCACCGATGTTCTCACGGGGTCATTGGATAGCCGAGCATAGATCGCAGTTGACTGTGGCGATTTGTGCCCCAACGACTTACCTATTATTGTCAGGCTTGCTCCAGCTATGGCCTGGTAGCTTCCATTCGTCCTCCTCAAGTCATGGATTCGTAGGTTTTTCAACCCCGCTCGTTCTAATATCCTATTCCAAGCTGCCTTGGGTTCTTCCAGATGACCGCTCTTACTTTTCTTGCGTTCTCTACTTGGAAATACCCATGGCATTGATTCTTTTAGGCATAAACGATTGTTTAATATGTCTAAAGCTTTGCCTATTAGCGGGATTCTTACGGGCTCCCCACTTTTCGTATCTGGGATTCTCCATTCCTTTATGGAAAAATCTATGTCTTCCCATCGCATACTCATCACATTCCCACAGCGGGCACCCGTGTACAGACATATCAAAAAGAAATCTCTCATATCCCTGTTCGGTTCCATCTCCAATGCTTCCATGAATTTCGGCAGTTCGTCATGCAATATAAACCGATCCCTCTTTTGCTCCTTAAATTTCTGTATGCCTGCGGCGGGGTTTTTTTCTGTTAATCCCCAATTTATCATCTTGTTGTAAATTGCTCGGATATATGCTAATGCTCGGTTTGCTTCGTATTTCCCGTTTTCTCGCCCTATGCGGTCATGCATCTCTTGGGCATCCTGTCTTGTTATGGATGATAATCCTCTCTTGACCCGGTAGGGTAAAACTTTCCTCATTTGTCTTTCGATTTCCTTTAATGTGGATGGCTTATATTCTACCCTAGCATGGCGGTCCATGTGCATTTCATAGGCTTCTCCAAATGTTTTCTCGGCGGCTAGTTTTTCTTTCTCTTTGGTGGGGTCTTGCCCCATCATAACTTCCAACTTAATCTTTTGTGCGGTTTTTCTGGCTATTTCTACTGTCATTTCTGGAAAATGCCCCAGGATTATTTCTTTGGGTTGTCCTTTTATTCGTTTCTTTATGAAGAAACTTTTGTGGCCACTTGATGTTACGTATAATCCTAGTCCTTTTTCTTTTGCATCATAATACCTTATCTTTCCTTTTTCAGGCGACTCCAACGCTAAAAGTACTATTTTTGTAAAATTTATTTCTGTTTGTGTTTTCATATTTCTCTTTGGTTTAATTTATTCCACCACCATTCCACCGTAACGCAACGTATTTTAGCGTATTTTTACGAATTTTTAAACGCAATTGAAAACCAAAGTCAAGCCGCAAATGCGGTTATGTCGTAAAATGTGGGGTTGTACAGAAAAATGACGGGGCTTTGATAACTGGTCTACACCCAGTAGGTTGGGGGTTCGAGTCCCTCACCGCCCACCAGCGTAAAAAGCATCACAAATACAAGAGTACCGGGCGAAGAAGGAAACGGAAAGCGAAGCCGGGAATGAATCTCGTGTATAAGAAATGTATAAAAATCTCATCTCAAAAAATAAACAAATTAAATCCACCAAATTTCAACTCAACGATGGTGAAACTCATCCATCACTGGTTGTGATCAAATTGCATACCCGCTCGGAAAGGACCGTTTAACATTACCCGTTTGTATCAGTCATTCCGGGTGATTTGGGATTTCTTTTTCTTTCTTTTACAATCCTTTCCCTATGGGGACTGACCCCGGCGGTGCATTTTTTATTGGTGGCATCTGAGAAAATGAATAACGTTTGTTAAAGTTATAACTTTACTTAAAAATTGATCTTCGTAGCTTCGCTTTCAATAGGATGAGACAGCATACAATTTTTCGAGAGTCTTCGATCTCAGGTACGTCATTGCATACGGGTCAGCACACGACGATGACCATAAAACCAGCAGAACCGAACACCGGTATAGTCTTTAGAAGAATCGATCTGGTCGGAAAGCCTGAGGTCATTCCCAACGTCGCGAATTTGGGAGAATTAGTCCGTGCCACGTCATTGATATCGGGTGGCGTTACAATTTGCACCGTCGAGCATATTCTTTCCGCACTATATGCCATGAAAATTGACAATGTCATCGTTGAATTGAACGGGGATGAACCTCCCATTTTAGATGGTTCGGCGAAACATTTTGTAAATTTAATATTGCAATCGGAAACGGTAGAACAGGATGCCGAGAGAAAATTTTTCGAACTCAGAGAACCCATAACCGTCACGAGAGGGAACCGTTCCCTGGTGGCATTACCCTACGACGGTTTAAAAATAACGGCGACCCTGGTTGATGACCATGGACTATATACGCAGCATCTCTCCATCGACGTTGACTTGGAATCATTTATCGCCGAGATTGCCCCGGCAAGGACCTTTGTACACTACGAAGATATTGAAGATTTGCTAAAAATAGGACGATTGCGGGGAGGAACCATAGATTCTGCCATAGTGATCAAGGGAGAACAAATTTTGTCGAAGGAACCATTGAGGTTTAAGGATGAATTTGTTAGGCATAAAATCTTGGATATAATCGGGGATCTTTCACTGGTTGGGCTTCCCCTAAAAGCACACATCATTGCCATTCGCCCCGGACACTCGATGAACGCCGAGTTGACAAAGGAAATATATGCCCAAAGAAAACTAATCGAATCTGGACAAAAGTTGCTTCCCAAATCTCCCGCTGGCCCCCTCGTCAATCCGAACATCGGATTTGACATTAACAGAATCCTGAATTTGTTACCCCACAGATATCCGTTTATTATGGTTGATAGGGTTACCCAAATTATGGGGAAAGAAGAACTTTGTGCCATAAAAAATGTTACAATCAACGAACCATACTTTGTTGGACATTTTCCCGGGCAGCCGGTCATGCCCGGTGTGTTACAACTTGAAGCGATGGCACAGGCAGCCGGTATTTTAATGCTAAATAATATCAGTCCTGAAAGTAATAAAATAGCCTATTTCATGAGTTGTGACAAGGTTAAGTTCCGCCAGGCGGTGACTCCGGGAGATCAACTTGAAGTGCATGTCAAATTACTCAAGCAAAAAGGGGACAAAATAGGTGTTGCCGAGGCAACGTGTAGGGTAGGAGACAAAGTAGTTTCATCGGCCCAATTAATGTTTATGCTCGTAGGGGACAAGGAATAAGCCATGTCGACGATTATTCATTCGACTGCAATAGTTGAAAGGGGAGCACGGTTAGCCGACGATGTTCGCGTCGATGCCTATGCCTATGTCGGGGGAATGGTATCGCTGGGCAAAGGAACGCATGTTTGTCACCACGCCACCATAGATGGAAGAACTCAAATGGGAGAAAACAATAAAATTTACCCATATGCATACATTGGAGCTCCGACCCAGGACTTGAAATATGCGGGAGGATTCCCCGGCTTAAAAATTGGCAATGATAACGTATTTCGGGAATATTGTACGGCACACACGGCCACGAAAGAGGAAAGCGAGACGGTTTTAGGCAACAACAATGTGTTTCTTGCCCATGCCCATGTTGCCCACGATTGCATCGTGGGTAATAATGTGATAATGGGTAGCCAAGCTGCCCTGGGCGGACATGTGGTTCTCCAAGACTTCACAAACATTGGATGGAACGCGGGCGTACACCAATTTTGTAGAATTGGTAAATATTCGATGGTTGGTGCCCTATCGAAAACCACGCAAGATGTTCCTCCATATATGCTGGCTGATGGCAATCCCTCAAGGGTTAGGTATCCGAACATTGTGAATTTGCAGAGGAATAATTTTTCCGACCAACGGATTTCCCAGATAAAAAAAATATTTAAAATTTTCTACCTAGGCGGGCTAAACAAGACACAGGCCATTGAAAAAATTAAGTCCGAAGTCGCCATGTCCGATCTGCTGTATGAGTTTTTGAGTTTTATAGATTCCACTTCCCGCGGATTCGCATAGAAATAATATGGTAAAATATTATGTTGCCTTTTTTGGGGCATTTGCTAGCCTTAGCTTCCCGAGGAGGTATATATGAAATGGAAAGATTTTATGGGCGATGGTGAGGTCGAACTACGAGTTCCGGCTGAAAATGAAACCCACGGTGTCTTCAAATATGAAATCGATGAAAAGGTTTCCGTTCAGAATGAAAATCATTGTGCGAAATTTAGTGAGGCCTTATCTTCGTTTGAAGAAAATACGGAAGTCTATTGCGACTGGTTACAAACGTTGGCAGAAAACTAATCCCGGGGTATTAGTTATAACTGCTACCCGGGTTTAGCCCTCTAAAAGAGAAAACACGGATGGGATGTCGGTTGATAAATCCCAAGGGATGGAATTTTTCCCCGTAGGGTGGCGGAGAAAGAGGGATTCGAACCCTCGGATCCCATTTTGTGAGATCACCTTCTTAGCAGGAAGGCGCTTTCAACCACTCAGCCATTTCTCCACTGCCATCAGCAGGAATAAATAAAATGTTCAATTGTGCAAGTACAAGTAATATAAATTTGAAGACTTTTTATTATGTGGCTATAAAAAGACAAGGGCATATGGAGAGCGTGATGAGAAGCAGCGTGCGGCCTAGGAAAGGTATAAAAAAGAGTGCACGGGGGACGGGGACGAAAACGGTATGGATGAGCACATTAACGGGCGAAATGTTCGGGCGGGAAAAGGGAAAAAGGTGTTCGGTTTTTGCCGGAGGAAAAACTTTGCAGAACGAACATTGGAGCCGTACACGCCAGGTAATTTTTTTTAAACAATTAAATAAAACTTCCCCGGAAGGGATCAGGCACTCACGCACACGAAGGTGTCCTAACTACCGTTGCTTCCTTCCAGACCTGGCGGGGTTCGCTGGCCCTTCTTGCAAGAGACCCGACCTTGGGGAAAAAGGAAAAGTTTTTGGGAACAATTGCAAGCAATTTATAATTTTCTGTCGAGCATTAAATTAGCCAAGTCGAGATGGCCAACTTCCAACAATTCCCGGATGTGGGAACTACTGACGCGCTTTCCTTTCAATATCAATAATGGCATAACCGTGACTTCAATTCCGAAATGCTTCGCATAGCCTTTTAAAATTTTGATGTCTCCAACTTGATCGCGGCCAAATTTAAAATCTTCTCCAATGGAAATACCACGTAGGGTGGGAAATTTCCGCTTTAAAAATATTACAAAGTCATAGGGCGAAATTTTGGAAAATCGATGGTCGAATTTTTGTTCAAATATACCGTCCAGGGCATAGCTTCCTAGAATTTCATACTTCTTTTCAATGCCGAAAATCATAGGCTTGGGTTTGGCCGTTGTAAGGACCATCGTAGGGTAGGGAAGAAAAGTATAGACAGCGGCAACACCACCGCTGTTCTTGGCCTGTTCGATTATGGAAGAAATTAGTTTTTTGTGCCCGATGTGTACGCCATCAAACGTTCCAATGGTCATAAACAACGGTTTCCCGGAAAAATCGTAGACAACGTCGTCGAGAAATATCTTTGTCACTTCTGCCATATTTTCAAATTTTCTTCCTTTCTCGCATGTCACCCTACAACTTGTGAAGGAACAACATCATAGGCGGGTATCAATCGTTTTGAAAGCTCAAAAATTGGTGTCTGACTAATCTCTTCCATCGTCAGTGCATCGTTGATTGAAAAATCCCCTATGGTGGTTCTACAAAGCCGGCTCAAATGTGCTCCACATTTTAAGCGTTCGCCAAAATCGTTGACGAGCGTACGCACGTAGGTGCCCTTGCTACAGTGTACAAAAAAATCCACTTCGTCGTCCCGCAGGTCATCGATTTCGAAAGCACTGATATGTATAAATCGAGGTTCCCGGTCGATGGTTTTTCCCTTCCTCGCAAGTTTATACAACTTTTGACCATTTACTTTTTTGGCAGAAAACATGGGAGGCATTTGGTATTGATCCCCGAGAAATTCACCCGCAAGGTTCTTTAAACCTTCCAAAGAAATGCCTTCCACCTCATGATTTGCCAAGATCTTACCTTCCATGTCGTGCGAATCCGTTGATATCCCCAATTTCATCGTACCCTCGTAGCCTTTAGGTAGGTCCATTAAATATTGGGAAATTTTCGTAGTAGGGCCGATGAGAATTATTAGCAGCCCGGTTGCCATTGGATCAAGGGTCCCCACGTGTCCTATTTTTTTTATCCCAAGGAGATGTCTCAACTTGGCGATGACATCGTGGGAGGTTATCCCCCGAGGCTTATCCACCAAAAGAACTCCATCTAGATTGCCAGTATTCACGATTTCAATTTTTAAGAATATTTCTCACATGTTCGGCGAGTACCAATTTAAACTTCACATAGAAGTCCGTGTCTTTTAGCTCCACATTAAATCCTGCCGCTGCCGGATGGCCACCTCCACCAAATTTTTTGGACAGAAGGTCCATGCGCCAAGTTGCATCTTTGGAACGTAAACTGCATTTCACATAGGTTTCGTGGAATTCCAAAAATGCTCCAACTTTAACTCCATCAATTTGGCGTGTATAATTTACAAAACCTTCCGTGTCAAGGGGTTCTGCCTGTGTTTCCACGAAGTCGTTCTCGGTGATAAACGATGTGCAACAATGACCATCTTCAAAAACGGTCACATTGTGCAAAAACCTTTCCAAGAGTAGGTACTTTCGAAGGGTATTACGCTCGTATACTTTTTGAAAAATTTCCGAAATACGGATTCCTTTGCCCATCAAAGCTTCTACGACCTTAATCGTAGAAAGCGTCGTCGTATCGTAGGCAAAGCGATTGGAATCGGTCATGATGCCGAGATACAACATTTCGGCGGTTTTTTTATCAAAGTCGATGTTTTCCCGTAGCAAGGCCTCGCCTATGACTTGGGCAGTGGACGACGCCTGGGCATCGATGATATTATGGTCAGCGAATTTATCATTGGAGATGTGGTGGTCGATGTTCAAATATGGTCTGTCATATTTTTTACAAATATTCGCCCCCACCCTCCTAAAATCTGAACAATCCACACAAATTAGGGGCAATGTGGGATCCATTTGCCCATCGTTCACAACGGCATAGCCATCCATGAATGAAGACAAAATTGACCCATAATCGTCATTTTTTATAATGTTACATTGGATATTTTTCGCCTTCAAAATATTAAAAATAGCGAGCTGACTTCCGATACAATCCCCATCCGGCCTTATGTGACCGACGACATTATAGGCAGAATATTCAAATAGTAACGCTGACATTTTTCTATCACCCATGGTGAGTCTCTAGGCTATCCAGTATCGCTAAAATATTTTGACCGCGGGCGATGGAATTGTCATACTTGAAACTTAAATGGGGAGAACGTCTTAATTTTATTCGCCGGCATAGCGTTTGGCATAGATTTTTTGCATTTCCTAGGAGAAATTTTGTCGCTTTTCGGATATCATTTTCATCTCCCAGGACAGAAAAATAAACACATGCTTCGCATAAATCTGGGGAAAGGGAAACTCCCGTCAGGGAAATTTTAGCCGTTGAATCATGGAATAGGGTGCGTAGAATCATGCTTAACTCTTGATATATGAGTTGATTTAGGCGAACAATTCTTGGTGATGGGGGCATGGGATTATAGTGACGGTTGAATTTTTATTATGTCAAAGCACTCTATGATGTCTCCGATTTCGAACCTATCAAACCCGTTAATGATAATTCCACATTCAAAGCCTGCCCGCACCTCGTTGACAAAATCTTTTTCTCTCTTGATCGATGCAAATTTCCCTTGAAAAATCATTTCCTTTTTCCGTATCACACGGGCAAATTTCTCCTTCAAAATTTTCCCTTCGATGGTCATGCACCCGGCAATCACATTATTTTTAATATCAAAAATTTTACGAACCTCAACGGCCCCAAGCTTATTCTCCTGCAATTCCGGATCCAAGCATTCTGCCATAGCTTCTCGGACCCTATCAACGATTTCATATATGATGTCGTGCTGAATAATCTTTACTCCAAGTTGCTTTGCCAGGGCCTGGGAATTCGGTTCCGTTTTGACATTAAACGCAATGATCTGAGCCTTCGACGTATCCGCTAAAATAACATCATTCTTGTTGATTGAACCGACCCCACGGTTCAAAATATTCAATTTAATTTTTTTGCTATGTATGGTCCCCAAAATATCGCCCAGGGCTTCCACACTGCCATGGACATCTGCCCGTAAAATTACATTTAAAGTTTTTTCTCCAACGGCAGCTATTGCCGAAAATAGCTGGTCTAGATTGACAATTTCTTCTTTGTCATTTTTCTGTAAACTTTGGATTTTTTTAAGTTCTGCTTCCGTTTCTTCCGCTCGTTTACGGGCAACTTTTTCGTTTCCAACCGACGTGAATTTTGAACCAACTTCGGGAATGCCAGACCATCCGATAATATTTACGGGGGTTGATGCCGAAGCTTCTCCTATCCGTTGCCCACGATCATTGATCAATGACTTTACCTTACAATAGCAGGGGCCGCAGACGATACAATCCCCGACTTTCAAAATACCGTTTTGTATGATGGTACTTGCCATCGCACCATGGCCAGGAGTAATCTTGGATTCTAGTATGATCCCTTCCGCTGGGCTCGATAAATCTGACCGCAAATCCATGATTTCCGCTTGCAACCGAATTAGTTCCAAGAGATTTTCGATATTTGTCTTCTGGAGAGCAGAAATTTCAGTGCACAATGTTTTGCCACCCCACTCTTCCGGAGTAATATTTCGTTGCTGCATCTGCTGTTTTACCCTATCAGAATTCGCTCCCTTGGAATCGATTTTATTGATCGCCACGATAATCGGAATATTTGCCTTCTGTGCAAATTTCAGAGCCTCATCCGTTTGAGGCATGAACCCATCATCGGCGGCGACTATTAGCACCCCTATGTCGGTCAAATTTGCTCCCCGCTCTCGCATCTTCGAAAATGCCGCATGGCCGGGGGTATCAATAAAGGTTATTTTGCCGCCATTCTGTTCAATCTGGTAGGCTGCCACGTGTTGGGTGATTCCACCTGCTTCTCCAGCCGCAACATGTGCATGCCTGATGGTGTCAAGGAGCGTGGTTTTCCCATGGTCAACGTGTCCCAATATGCACACTACGGGAGGACGCTCGACCAAATTTGCTCCTTTTTTTTCAACGGGAATATCCTGTTCGATGGGCAATTTTTGTTTGGCAATTTTTACCGGCTCTTGCTTGGCGGGGACTAACTTATATCCAAACTTTCCTGCGACATTTCGAGCAATGGATATGTCAATTTCTTGATTCATCGACGCAAAGACGTTCATGCTCATCAGCTTGGATATCAGCTGAAAAGGCTTGATATTCATCTGGGTGGCCAATGTCCGCACCACCAGTGGAGTTTTAACTTCGATGGTTTGAAATATTTCGTCTTTCTGGGGCTGCCGTTCAATTTTTTTTAAAAATGGCTTGGAATTGGTGGTCAATATGTTCTCTTCGGGCCCATGAATTTTGTCATCGACGGCAGGTATGGGCTTTTTCAACTCAGGCAACCGTACCTCGGGTTCACCGTCTTTTCTCCTTGTCCTGTCCAGTGAACTAACGGCGATCATCACGGGTTTTTCCCGCCTATCCGTCCTTTCCTGCCTCAATGGACTGGAATATTCCTGGGAATTTTTGTCGATGGCAGATTTTCCAACATCATGGGGGGACCCAAGCCTGTCGTTGATATTTGTATCCATCGCACCAATTTTCGAACCGGTACCATTTTGTTGCTCCTTTGCCAAGGTATTGGAAAGGGGAACTTCTTTGATTTCCATGGCACCGCCACCGGGGATATCACCCTGAACATTTCCAAGATTTTGCGTTTTTTGTTTCGGAGAGGAAACGGGGGACGTTCCTTCGGTGGGAAACTTTTTGTTCCCAATTTCTTCTATGAGTGCATCCGCATATATTGATGAAATCGAATTGGAAGGGCTATTAAAATCAAACCCTCGTTCGCGCAACAACTGAATCACCTGTTTATTTTCCAAGTTCAGCCGTTTCGCTAATTGATATACTCTTACACTCATCTTGTTTTTTTATTTTTTGCAGAATTTCCGCACACTGTCCAATATCTTTTTGGATACATCCATATCAAATCCAGCTTCTACCAAATCTTCGGCACTAACCCCTTCGAAGGCGTCGATGTCTGTAATTCCGATGGCCACAAGTTTTTGTGCCTGTTCATCGCTGATACCTGGAATTCCGTGCAAACCGGCTACCGCCCGCTCCAGCTTCTTGCCAAAATTTTCAGGCACCGCCTCGCTTTCCTTACTTATATCCAGACGCCAGTTCATCATGCGAGATGTCAATTTTGCATTCAACCCGTGTTTGCCGATTGCAACTGCCAGGTCTTTCTCTGCGACTTCGAAATAAATTCTCCTGCTGTCATGGTCAACGCGAACATTCTTTGGCACCGCTGGTTTTATCGCTTCAAATAGCAATTTTTCAGGATCATCGTCATATCTAATAACATCAATTTTTTCCCCGCTGAGTTCTCGGACGATGCTTTTTATTCTTATTCCCCTGATGCCAACGCAGGCACCAACCGGATCGATGTTTTTATCGTTCGTTCCCACACAAACTTTTGTCCGATATCCTGGTTCCCGGGCGATACCCTTAATGGATACGCTGCCATCGGCAATTTCAGAGACTTCAATTTCTAACAACCGCCTAATAAAATTCACATGACTCCTGCTGAGGACCAACTCCGCATCCCTACTGGACGGATCAAGTTTTAGTAGCAAACAGCGGATTCTTTCACCGATTGAAAATTCTTCTCCCCGAGCACGTTCGCGGGCTGGCATTATGGCTTCCGCTCCATTCACGTCGATATATAAGTTTCCTCCATCGATATTTTTGATGGTTCCAGAAACTATGTCCCCCACGCGACTTTTAAAGTCATGGTAAAGTTTTTCCTTTTCGAAAAACCTCACCCGTTGTAAAATTGCCTGCTTTGTCGTCTGTGCGGCAATTCTTCCCAAAAGCGCCGGATCAATTTCCTTTTCTACGACGGAACCAACTTCCGCACTTTCATCCAGCAACAATGCTTTGCTCAAGTGGATTTGTGTTTTTGGATCACTGACAGAATCCACCACCTCAAATATTGCCCAGGCTTGCAATTTCCCCGTTTTAGGATTAATTTCTATCCTAACATCATGGCCGGCGTTTATGCTTTTTAGTGCTGCCGTACGAATTGCCTCGCCGATGGTTTCAATCATATCAGCCCGGCTAATACCTTTTTCCTTTTCCATGTACTCCAACACCGACAATATCTGACTATTAGTACTCATTAACTTACCTTCGAATGCATTCGATAATAAAAAGTGGGACAGTTTCCCACTTTACAACATCAAAACCCTCGTGTCACATCTATCACTAATGAATTCTGTGTCAAGTACATTAATTTTTTTGCCACGTTTTACCATGTCGCCTCGGGCCAATGCCAAAACCCACCATTTTACTGCTCACCGAGAGGAGTATCGGGGGAGCTAGGCATAAGAATAGCCTACCCGCCCTTTCCTCCACGGATTCTTAAACCCTGGCAAAAAGACAGCTAGGAGAATTTCCTAAACATCAGGGCTGCATTTTGTCCACCAAATCCCATACTTTCGTTGATGGCATAGTGAACATCTGCTTTTACGGACTTGTTTGGTACGTAGTTGAGATCACACTCGGGGTCTGGCGTAGAATAATTTATGGTAGGAGCAATGATCCCTGTCTCTATCGTTTTGGCACAGACTGCAGATTCAACGGCACCGGTTGCGCCCAACAGGTGGCCCGTTGCACCTTTGGTGGAACTGACAAAAAGTTTATCCGCGTGGTCTCCAAAAAATTTCCTTATGGCCATCGTTTCATATTTATCATTATATGAAGTAGACGTGCCATGGGCGTTAATATACTGTATGGCGGAAGGATCTACGCCCGTTTCCGCAAATAATTCCTTGTAGCATCTTACTAGTCCATCCCCATTGGGATCGGGAGCGGTTATGTGATATGCGTCGCAACTGGCAGAGTACCCAACGACTTCACAGTAAATTTTTGCCCCCCTGGACTGGGCATGCTCCAGGGTCTCTAGGAGTAGAATTCCTGCCCCGTTGCCCATGACAAAACCATCCCGGGTTGCATCAAATGGACGGCTAGCGGATTCGGGCGTATCGTTATATGCCGTTGCAACAGCTCGCATGGAACAGAAACCGGCAAGGCTGACAGGCGTAACGGCAGCTTCACTACCGCCCGTAAAAATGGCATCCGCCTTGCCGAGCTTTAACCAGTTAAAAGCTTCCCCAATTGAGTGGGTGCTCGTTGCGCATGCGCTGAGAACTCCAAAATTTGGACCTTTCAATCCCAACTCCATGCCAATGATCCCGGATGCAATGTTAGCGAGTAGGGCCGGTATCATAAATGGAGAAATATATCGGGGGCCCTTTTGGAAAAAAATTCCAATTTGTTCCGTTATGGTCGACATTCCCCCAATGCCAGAGCCTACGATGACGCCGATACGAGACCTATCAACGGCATCGAGGTCGATTTTTGCATCATTGACTGCAAACTTTGCTGCTGCAACCGCATAGATCGCATATATGTCGTTTCGTTTTATCGATTTGCTATCTACAAAGTCGCCCGCATTAAAGTTTTTAAGTTCCCCGGCCACACGGCATGGATAATTGCTAGCATCGAAAGATGTCACGGCCGTTATGCCGCTTTTCCCTCCTATTAAATTTTTCCAAGTTTCATCGGTCCCGATCCCGACGGGGGTAACAAGCCCAATGCCCGTAACGACAACACGTTTTCCAACCCCGTTAATTGTACGTATGGTGGTCATTGCTTAATGGGGCAACTTGCTACTCACTTTCTATTTTCTTACTGATGAAATCGACGACATCCCTAACGGTACGCATTTTTTCAGCTTCCGACTCCGGAATCTCTCCCTTGATCTCATCCTTGAACTCTTCTTCGAATGTCATTACCAATTCAACGGTATCGAGAGAATCAGCCCCAAGATCATCGAGGAACGATGCTTCCAGCGTTACCTGCTCTTCGTTTACATCACAATTGATCAACAATGATTTTCTTAACTCTTGATTCTATATTATTGCTTGTCGTAAGTAAAATCCCTCATGTCTTCCGCATCACAATAATCCTATTCTGCTACGCAAGCCTTTTTTACATCACCATCCCACCATCGACGTTAATGACATGTCCCGTTATGTATCTAGCCCCCTGGGAACATAGAAATTTTACAGTTTCTGCCACATCATCCGGCGTTCCCAATTCCTTCATCGGAATATTTTTTAATAATTCTGCCACCATGTTTTCACTGAGTTTGTTGGTCATGTCGATCCGGGAGCTATTGCATTTGCCGTTATGCCTCTGGAGGCAACCTCTT
>JAIRMM010000014.1 GCA_031258695.1 Puniceicoccales bacterium | reverse complement strand
TGCATTTTTCTCATTTCACATTACACCTACCCACGATCACCGTACTATTGTAGGTAGGGTTTGTGACATGTTACCCTTACGTTCAAGTGACATATGGATGATAGAAATGTTGCTTCGCAATAACCCAGGAGCACTTTTCACACCTTATTGGCCAAATTCAGGCAGGCCTGTAAACTACCTGGATAGGGCTTTTAATTCTTGTTGCGGAGATCAACGGCTAATAGGCTATTTAGTCGATTTAGATCAAAAAATTCAAGGGGATGAACGAATATCTTCCGAAACCAAAGAACAATACCATGAATGGATTCAATCTCGAATATGAAATAAATTCTGGACTGAAGGCTGAAATTTTTCAAAGGAAACGATAGGTGGATAGTTTAACAATAGGTGGATTGCTGTTTTCTCCCGAGGTGGCTATTGGACGTAGCCTTGAAATGGAACCATAGGTTCCAAAAGTTGAATTATTGCATGTTTTTACAAAATTGCTCCTTCCCGATGGTCCATGTTAAGATATAGAAGTTCTTGGAGCTTGCCGTTATCTTTGGTGTGGCCAGGAAGCCTTGACATGCGGGAGGGGTTGGAATTGGAAAAATCTGCCCCGATGGGTCGTAGAATTTTATCGAAGAGGTTATTTTTTATTTCCCGTTCATCATGTTTCCATGATCGTTTTTCCTTCTTACTGTAGCGTTCCATAAACTCGTCATAAAATAAAAAACCTTGTTTTGTAGAAAAAAGCTTGTAAAATTTATAAAAATTATGCACAATTTAAATTGTGTATTTACAAACTTCGGAAGTATTAGGCAGGTCGACTGTACCCCTGTGGGCGGAGAATGTAAGAAAAATTGCGGAACTTTTCCCCAATGTGGTGGTTGACGGGAAGGTCGATTTCGACAGACTGCGTACCGAATTGTCCGGAGAAATTCTCGAAAATAGGAACGAGGCATACGATTTTACTTGGGTTGGGAAGCGGGAAGCGGTACGGGAACTGCACAGATCCATCGACAAAACGCTCCGTCCTGTGGTCGA
Source organism: Puniceicoccales bacterium (assembly GCA_031258695.1). GTDB lineage: Bacteria > Verrucomicrobiota > Verrucomicrobiia > Opitutales > JAIRKQ01 > JAIRKQ01. The sequence goes on along the minus strand of JAIRMM010000014.1, from coordinate 42,107 downwards.
TGGCAGTAAAAACTGGGAAACCACGGAAAATTTGTACATCGAAGGTGACAATCTCGATGTTTTGAAATTGATCCAGGAAAGCTACCTGGGGAAGATCAAAATGATTTATATCGATCCGCCCTATAACACCGGGAAGGACTTCATCTATCGCGACAATTGGAGAGAAGAAACCGGCAAATACGAGCGTAAAAAGGGAGTTCGCGATGAAGAAACCGACGAAAAGTTATTAGATACAGAAACAAAAGGCCGTCTCCACAGCAATTGGTGTTCCATGATGTACCCACGGCTGAAAATTGCCCGTGATTTGCTCTCCAACGATGGCGTGATTTTCATCTCCATCGATGACCATGAGATTGCGAACCTGCGGAAAATTTGTGACGAGGTATTTGGGGAGGAAAATTTTATTGCACAATTCGTATGGGAAAGGGCACAGTCCCGGCAAAATGATGCCAAGTATGTGTCAATTGGTCACGACTACGTTCTTATGTATGCGAAGAGAATCGATGATTTTGAGATAGGAAGATTACCACGGACGGAAAAAGCAGACAGTAAATATTCTATAATCCCGACAACGATCCACGTGGACCATGGCAATCAGACAACATGTCGGCAAAGACGTATAGTCCAACCGGAGATTATCCCATTGAAACGCCATCTGGACGCACCCTAAGACCTCCGTCTGGCAAATGTTGGCGTTTTCCTAAAAGCGAGTTTTTAGAAAAGCTCCGCGATAATAGGATTCATTTTAACGGGAAAGATAGTCCTCGTATAAAACGATTTTTATCGGAATTACTTAGGGATGGGATGACGCCCACTTCAATTTTGTTTTATGAAAATGTGGGTCACACCCAGGAAAGTGCACAGGAACTGAAGGTATTATTTGGCGGGAAGAATTTCTTTGACAATCCTAAACCTCTACGGCTGATGCAACATCTTTTGATCCTCGCCAACACAAAGCCTGATTCCATAATCCTCGATTTTTTCTCCGGGTCCGCCACGACTGCCCATGCCGTGATGCAGTTGAATGCGAAGGATAGCGGCAAGCGAAAATTTATTATGGTGCAGCTCCCCGAGAAAACGAACGAATCTTCCGAAGCCTTCAATGCTGGATGTAAAACCATCGCTGACATCGGCAAGGAACGCATCCTCCGAGCCGGGGAAAAAATCAGAGCGGAAAATCCGGGAGCCGATTTCGACTGTGGCTTTCGGGTGTTTCGCGTCGATGAAAGCAACATGAAAGATGTCGACCTTTCGCCAGCTGAAACGAAACAGGAAGATCTCATTGCTCTCGCTGAGAACATCAAGGAAGACCGCACGGACTTGGACCTCCTCTACGATGCCATAATCCGACTTGGGCTCCCCCTGTCTCTACCGCACAGAAAGGAAATAATTGGCAAAAACACCGTACATATGGTGAATGGAAAGGCCCTCGTGGCATGTTTTGACCATAATATTCCCGAGGCAACCATCCGAAAAATTGCGGAATTGCAACCCATTAACGCTGTTTTTCGCGATAGTTCGTTTGCCGATTCGGCAGCAAAGATCAACGGATTAGAAATTTTCAAAACCATATCCCCGCACTCCAACGTCAAAGTATTGTGACGAAAGGCCAGCGATGAAACTGCAATTCAAACACCAGCAATTCCAATGGGATGCCACCAACGCCGTATGCGACGCGTTCGAAGGGCAACCCCTTATTAAGCCGCTTGAACACAGTATTTTCTTTATCCGACAGGATGAAAAAAACAATTCCATCGACGACGTCCTCCCAAATCATCCCGTAGAAATCCCTGGGGAGGAAATTTTGGCCAATATTCGCAGAGTTCAAATCAGACAGAACCTGCAACCAATCGCTGAGCTGGAAGGTGAGTGGCCAAATTTGAATTTGACCGTGGAGATGGAGACGGGAACGGGCAAAACGTACGTGTACATTAAAACGATGTACGAGCTACACAGACGCTATGGATGGGCAAAATTCATCATCGTCGTGCCGAACGTCGCCATTCGGGAAGGTGTTCGCAAAGCATTTGAAATGACGGAGCACCATTTTTTCGAAGGATATGGCAAAAAAATTCGCTTTTTCATTTACAATTCTGCCTCGCCGAAGGATGTGGAACAATTCACCACGGATAGCAACATCAACGCAATGATCATCAATGCACAGGCATTCAATCGCAAAAATGATACCCTCCGTGTTTCGATGAATCTCGATTCCTTCAAAGGCCGTAGACCTATTGATGTCATTGCTGAGACACGGCCAATTTTAATAATCGATGAGCCGCAGTCGGTGGAGGGGAGTGCAACGAAGGAAGCTTTGAAAAATTTTAATCCACTCTTTACGCTTCGCTACTCCGCCACACACCGTTATTCCTACAACATGGTGTATCGCCTTGATGCGATGGATGCCTATAATAGGAAATTGGTGAAAAAAATTGCAGTCAAAGGAATTTCCATCAGCGGAAATACTGCAACGAACGGATATGTTTATCTGGCAGGAATAAACCTATCGAACGTAAAAAATCCCACCGCCACCATCGAATTTGACGCCAAAGGTAGGGATAAAATTTACAAAAAAATGCGCGTGGTGAAAGAAGGAGACAATCTCTATCAATTGTCGAAATTTCTCGATGAGTACAAAGATGGGTGGTTTGTGACCGCCATCAATGGGGAGATGAATTTCATTGAGTTTGCGAACGGAGTCAAAATTTTTGTCGGAGAAATAAATGGATGCACGAACGAGGAACTTTTACGCCGCATACAGATCCGAGAAACCATAATATCTCACATTGACCGGGAACGGCAGCTATTTTACAAGGACATAAAAGTGTTGTCCCTGTTTTTCATCGACGAAGTAAAAAAATACCGCCTGTCCAACGATAAGGATGGGATTCCTTCGAAGACTTCGGAAGATGAAAAATTGGACATAGGTAGCGAAAATCGCGAAGAGACTATCGAGACCAATGGAATTTACGCGAAAATCTTCGAAGAAGAATACGCAAACGCCGTGGAAAACTATCAACCGAATTTCGGAGATGAAGAATATGCAAGATTTCTCAAATCCACAACGGCAGCAACCGCCCACAGTGGATATTTTTCCATCGACAAAAAGAGCAACAAATTCATCAACGGTAAAATAGGAAGAAAAGAAATGCTATCCGATGACTGCAGTGCCTACGACCTCATCATGAAAAATAAGGAACGGTTGCTCGACAAGGCCGAGCCAGTGCGATTTATTTTTTCCCATTCCGCCCTCCGCGAGGGGTGGGATAATCCGAATGTGTTCCAAATTTGCACACTGAAACGGAACAATTCCGACATTGCCAAGCGGCAGGAAATCGGCCGTGGACTCCGCCTCTGTGTAAATCAGAAGGGCGAGCGCATGGATGGCACTTCCTTTGGCGATGGCGTGCACGATGTAAACATTTTAACCGTGATAGCCAGCGAATCCTATGAAAGCTTCGTCGTCGGGCTGCAGGGAGCTATCGCCGGTGACATAGCCCATCGCCCAAAGGAAATTTCGGAGGACTTATTTGAAGGTAAATCCGTACGCAATGGCGATGGGAAAGGGGGAAAAATTTCCTATGATTGTGCGGCCGTAATCTACGAAAGCATGATTCGTAACCGTTACGTAGAGAAGGGAAAATTAACGGAGAAATATTACAGTGATGTGCAAAATGGTAAATTTACCGTAGAAGCGAACGTATTGGCGGATGACATCATTGGGATAATAGGCACCATCTACGACTCCGATGCCATGAAGCCGGAAAACGCCAGAGAAAGAAATGTGGAGCTGAAACTCGATAAAGAAAAACTTAGTAAGAAAGAGTTTCAGGACCTCTGGAATCGCATAAACATCAAATCTTCCTACAGTGTCGATTTTGACACCGATGATTTGATTGCGAAATCCGTAGAAACGCTGAATTCGGAGGGTCGTCTTTGCATTTCAAAGCCAAAGGTAATCATAATAGCGGGTGAAATGGGTGAAATAAAATCCAAACAATGTTTGGAAAGTAATCGTGCTTTCAGCAAACAAAAGCAGTTCCCAGTGCGGCTGGCTACCAAGCCCATGTGCGACATCAAGTATGATATTGTTGGAAAATTTGTGGAAAATACCGGACTGACACGCCGCACAGTCGCAGAAATTCTCAGGCAACTTAAACAAAATACATTTGAAATGTTTAAAACTAACCCCGAGGAATTTATTCTCCGCGCGTCTAACCTCATCAACGAGCAAAAAGCGACCGCCGTGGTTGAGCACATCAAATACAACAAACTGGATTCCACCTACAATGTGGAAATTTTTACTAACCCAACGCCATGGGGAAACAAACGAGATACCGTAGCGACCAAAAAAAATATCTGCTCCCACGTACACACGGACTCGGAAAATGAACGCAAATTCGTGGAAAATTTGGACAGTAGTGAAAATGTTTCGATCTACGCCAAACTACCCTCTGGATTTTTCATATCCACGCCGATGGGGAAATATACTCCCGATTGGGCAATCGTCTTTGACTTCAAGAGGGAGGGAATCAAGCACATCTATTTCGTCGCAGAAACAAAAGGAACAATGGCACTTCCGCAGCTGCGGGTAGTTGAAAAATCCAAAATCGAATGTGCCAAAAAACATTTTGCAGCAATAACCTGTGGCACCGTAAAATCCTGCGATACCGTAACATACGACATCGTTGAAAGCTATGAAGCCCTGCTCGATAAAGTCATGCGGTGAGACAAAGTTTAGTGCCTTCGGTTTTAATTCTTCGGTTTTGAGTTTAGGTCTCCGGCAGACAAAGACGTAACTCCGCGCCTCATCATCTCCGCCATCGATAGAAATGGATGAAATTGGTCATATTCCATAGCCATTTTCCTGGACGGAGGCATCCAAATGAATACTGTCTCAAAGGAGAACAGCCATGTTATATCGGGATGCTCAAACCTCTACTCACAGGCATCGTTGGTCCCAAAATCAATGGTTGATGTTGGACCGTTGGACTGAGAACTGGAGTTGGTATGTCCTCACCGGCTCATATTTTTTCAATAAGTAACGGTAAAAGTCTACCCGTATCCCTACGGAGACAGGGGGTTGGTTTGGAAAATGTTAAAATTTGTTGCCATTCGGATGTTAGCTATTCCCGCCTGGCCAAGCCGGTGGACATCTCAACTTTTCGGCCATAGGTGTTATTTTACATCTGTCAATGGGCATGGTTTAAATTATGGCAAATGAGATTATCGGCATATTTCTCAAAAGTTGCCAAACATTGGCATAAATAACAAAATAAAAAATAGACACCCATGAATAAGGGTATCTACTTTTTCTGCATTCATCGTTGATTGGTATCTTGCTTAGCACTTTGCTTAGTTTTTTTCAGCAATTTTACAACCTTTCCAATAACTATCTATATCTTCCTTATTATATTTAAACGCGAATCTCAAAAAAAAGGAGCGAAAAAAAGATAGAAAAAAAGGAAAGTACGGAAAGATTTAACTAAATTTCCACATCATCATCGTAGTCGATGGAAGCCAGTCCAAAACCAAAAAGTTTTAGAAATTCTTGCTTATATCCATCTATGTCTGAAAACTCTTTCAGGTTTTCCGTAGAAATTTTCGGCCAAATTTTGGCGATGGCATCTTGAACATCCCGGTTTAGTTCGAAGTCATCCAATCGGATACGGCCTTGTTCATCCAAGGATTTGCCGGCATGGGGTCCATATAATCTTTCGCTAAACAATCTAACCATTTGTCCTATGCATCCTTCGTGGATCTCCTTTTCCTTCATAACTTTGAAGAGGATTGAAATGTACAGTGGAACCACCGGTATGGCAGCACTAGCCTGGGTTACTACAGCTTTATTTACGGAAACGATCGCTTGTCCTCCAATATCAGCCAACAAAAACTTTATCGCTTCCATTGCCCGCATCAAATCATCCTTGGCGGCTCCTATGGTCCCATTTGCATAGATTGGCCAGGTGATTTCGGGGCCGATGTATGAATAGGCGACGGTTTTGACACCATTTGCCAACAACTTTTCATTGTGCAGGGCCTGTATCCACAATTCCCAATCTTCGCCTCCCATTACTTTTTCCGTTGCCCGTACTTCCTCGGCCGTAGCCGGTTCGATGGTTACTTCGTAGACTTCTTCCCTGTCAACGTTGATTGTTTTCCCCGTGAAAGGTTTTCCTATGGGCTTAAGGACCGATTTAAAAACCTCACCGGTAAAGGGATCCGTTCTCTTGGGGGAAGCTAGGCTGTACACCACACAGTCTATCTGTCCAAATTTTTGCCTTATCAAATCTATTACCTGCTCCTTCACTTCGGATGAAAAGGCATCGCCGTTTATATTTTCTGCCAATAGACCACGCTGTTCCGCAAATTTTTTGAAAGCGACCGAGTTATACCAGCCGGCGGAGGCAGGTTTGTCTTTTTCCGATGGACGCTCAAAAGATATTCCTATGGTATTTGCTCCTCCGCCGAAGGCTAGCGTAATTCTGCTTGCCAAACCATAGCCCGTAGAAGCCCCAATAACCAAAACATTTTTTGGGCCATTGGGAATATTGTGTTTTTCTGCAAATGCAATTTGTTGCCTTACATTTTCTTCACACCCCTTGGGATGAGCCGTTAGGGATATAAAACCACGTGTTTTAGGTTTAATAATCATACTTCGGGGAACCGTAATCGGAAAGACCTAATAGTCAACTGCGATATGTTTCGCTTCCAATAATTTTTGCTATGATTTGAGCTGGATTAAAAGATATGACCACAGTTTTAAGGGCAAAAATTACCTTTCACAATGATGTACTTATCCATTATTTTTTCCATTTCGACAAATTTTTCTTTTAGGTCAGGAAACTTACCGTCGATGTAGTATCGATTTACACCGTATTGATAGGCAAATTCATATCCATTATTTAGCAAAATTTCTTCCCACTTTTGTTCGGTTGGGATCATCGTACATGGTTCCGTGGCCTCTATGAGAAATATTTTTGGTCTAAAGTTTTGAAAATCAAATCCCAGGAGGACTTCTCTTTCAAACCCCTCCACGTCTATTTTACAAAACTGAATCTCCTGGTCCTTTGGACAATATTCTTTACAAATCCACGAGAGCGGAACAACTTTGACCTTTCTTGGCGACGGGACTTTATCCCATTTGTTGGCAATGTTTATGTCCAGCGTGGAAAGTCCACCTTTTTCGTAAAGTTCCAGTTCCCCGTCTTCTGACCCAGCACAAACACATAAATTAATGTCCCGTGGCCTATCTTCTTTGAGCATATCATACTCGTGCAGAAGGGGTTCGACATTTATCCCATGGTATCCTTCCTCGTAGAAAAACTTCGTCACGGAATCCGCGATGGGGTGATTAGCTCCGACATCAATGTAAAAACCATCTTCAACGTCCCCCAAAACATCGTACAATATTATATCTTCAAAAATTTGTGCGTAGGAAACAAACACCGGCTTTCTGACAATCGATCTTGGACAATTTATAATCGATCCTGGACAATTTTTTCTCATATCGGAAATCTCTTTTTTCAATCTTCTATGGTTAACGTGAAAAGAAATTGAAACCGCACACAATACGGCCAAAAGGAATATTATCAAAATGCTAGATTTTTTCTGTATGGTGATGTCAATCACTAATCCATATCAAAGGAATGACAAGTGTTTTTTGCATAGAAGGTATTGTTTTTTCTGCTTCCCGTGTCCCAATGGGTTATTCCCTTGTTCTGGGAATGGCTTTTGGCAATCATTCTATCTCCCATCTATGACCATTTCCAATGAGCGATACTGGATGGATTCTAAGATGTGATGCGGTAAAATTTTTTCTTCGCATTCCAAATCCGCAATCGTGCGACTAACTTTTAAAATTTTATCGTATGCCCTGGCGGAAAGGCCCAGTTGTTTCATGGCCGTTGCCAACAGGTCGGATGATTCTCCATCAACTCTGCAAAATTTCACCACTTCGCCATGGGACATGTGAGCATTGCGTCCATTTTGCGAAGATTTGAAGCGTTCCGTTTGAATTTTTGATGCTTTTTCTACGCGAACCCGTATGTCCATGGATGATTCAGAAAACTTTTTTGATTGAATATCCTCAATCGGAACGGCAAGAACGTTTATCTGTATGTCGAACCTATCCATCATCGGGCCACTGATGCGGGACCTATAGCGTTGAATGTCCAAATGGCTGCATTTGCACCTGCGCGTTTTGTCCCCCAAATATCCGCATGGGCATGGATTCATTGCCCCAACAATCATCGTTCGGCAGGGAAACTTAACCTTTCCAGAACTCCTGGAAATCGTCACGCTGCCATCTTCCAGGGGTTGGCGCAAAGACTCTAGGGTTGCGCGGTGAAATTCCGAGAGCTCATCCAAAAACAATACTCCGTTGTGGGCCAGTGAAATCTCTCCCGGGCATGGGATGCTGCCTCCTCCCAGTAAACCTGCGTTGCTAATCGTGTGGTGGGGAGATCGGAATGGCCGTTCGAAATGGGCATTCTTTTCTGCCATGAGTAATCCTGCCGCCGAATAAATGCTCATAGTTTCCAAAAATTCATCGAAGGTGGGCATGGACATTATGCTCGGGATACGTTTGGCAATCATCGATTTGCCAGCGCCGGGAGGTCCGATCATTAGAATATTATGGGCTCCGGCAACGGCTATTTCTACGGCCCTGCGTAAGCTTTCCTGGCCTTTCACTTCGGAAAAATCTAGGCTGTCTTCATTTTTTAGTAGGCTAAGAAAGTTCCTGTGTTCCAGGGGAACTAATTTTATTTGGCCGGTCAAAAATTTAACCGCTTCGTTCAGATTATTCACCGCGAAAATTTCCACGCCGTCGACAAATGATGCTTCCTGGGCAGCCTCCACGGGCAGTAGCAATTTTTTCTTCTCCTTCTTTGCTTTTATGGCGAAGGTGAGACCGCCCTTGATTCCTCGAATTTTCCCAGACAGCCCCAATTCTCCAGCGACTATGAACTCACTTAAATTGTGGAGGTAGGACTGACCCGTGCTCTGGATTACGCCGAGTGCGATGGGTAGGTCGTAGAAAGATCCTTCCTTTCTGATGTAGGAGGGTGCCAAGTTTACGGTTGTTCTGGTATAGGGAATGGCATAGCCGCTGTTTACAAGTGCAGAAAATATTCTGTCGCAGGATTCCTTTATGGCCGCATCGGGCAGCCCAACGATTATAAATTTTAAATCTCCCCGCTCACAGGAATTGACCTCAACGGCGATATTAACGGCGTCAATACCTCGCAATGCACAGGACTGAACCGTGGATAGCATGGGTACACCAAATTCCATAATTACCACCCCGAGTCAAGCATAATGTTTTGTGGCGGCAAAACTCTTACAAGGTACCAATGTCGAACCGTTTGGAGAGTTTTCTCCGCCATCGCTTTTTAGGTAAAAAACAATGGGATGGTGGACTCTTCCGACGGCACCGTTCGGCAAAATATCACTTTGGGCTTTGGCTTGGAACTGTCGTGGATTGTTCCACATTGGGTAGTAATTTTTTGTTTCCCAGAGGAGAAATGGTGTGGGCAGTGACGAAAATCAGCAGGTTTCGTTTCTGGATGGTTTCACTTTTCGACCTAAACAATCTGCCGAGCAGGGGAATATCTCCCAATATGGGGACTTTGTCGTTTACCTCTTTTATTTCTTCGCGGGTTAGGCCGCCCATGACAACGGTTGCTCCGTCGAAAACATTGACCTCCGTGTGGATTTCCCGCGTTGAAAATATCGGCTGATAAAATCCGGATGGAATGGTGACCGTATTGCCCGACGTTACGGCAACATTTACTCCGCCATATTCCACGAACCCTTCGAATTCGGTGACTTTTGGTTCAAGTTGCAAACTGATGCTACCGTCCATTTCGACGATGGGAGTTACGCTCATTTCCACACCGACGTTGCGCGTGGTAAAATTTTGCGGTGTGCCAGCCGTTATGGTCACTCCAGCGGAACTCGACGCGCCCAGCCCGGAATACCCCGTGCCGACTTCGGAATGCGTATCTCCATAGCTTTGCGGGTAGCGTAGTTCCATGGCTATGACAATTTTTGCCGTCTTTCCGGAAAGCACCGTCAGTTTTGGAGCGCTCATAAGATCCGACCCGGCATGCTGTTCCAATGCCTGGATCATGGCGTTGCACTGTATGCTATTTAACACACCGGTAAAATTCGCCAGGGGTGTGGCCGATGCTCCCAGGTTTATTTGCCCTGGAAGTCCAGGCGGCTGGTTCGGCAGGGTAATGGGACTGGCTTCTGGATTGGATCCAACTATTTTGCCATCCCCTCTTGAAAAATTTGTAGATGCAAATGTTTCTACGAGCGTGCGCAGGTTATCACGCCGAGAATTATCAACGGTTTCCCCGGTCTGAAAAAATATTTTATTGTCATTTTTTTTACTTCCAAATTGCCATCGAAAGCCCAATTCATCGAGCACACCCTGCTGAACTTCCAGAAATTTCGTCTCGATTTCAACCTGTTTAACTTCGGAGTATTTTCGAAGTATGTTGCTAATTTTTATTAAATTTCTTCCCGTATTGGTAACTATTATTTGGGAACCATCGAATGCTAAATTGCTACCCGTAACATCCTTGAAATTTATCCCTGCCCGTTGAAAAAATTCTTTTATGGCATGCTCTTCGTCGGCAACATTTTCCGGGGAACCTGGAGCATTATATATGTGATGATTTATGCCTTGAATGCCCGTTAGTCGGACCAGAGTTGCGCGGGATATGGGAAAAAATTGCGTATCTAATATGCCTTCGGCTAGGTCACGCCTGTAAATAATGATCGCATCATCGGTGATATCAAATTGATAGGAAATCGACTGGGTAATCAACTCAACCAGGCGGTAGAAAGAAATATTTTTTAAGTTCAAATTCACCACCGGTTCATTTTCCACGCTCTCCATGCCAAGCAGTACAATGTTCATTCCTTTTCCATTATCATCGACGGCGGAATCATTGACCTCCGCCAGGTTGGCCAAGGATTCAATTACCCGTGACAGAGGGGTGTCTATGAATCTCACCCGGGGAATGGTAATTCTGTTTGCCTTCTCGAAGAGCGTATTTTCATATGAACCGGTGGCCGAATGGTCGTCTAAAATCGGATCTTTTGGGGAAGACATTTGCCAATTTGTCTCAACTTCTTCTAGCAATTTTTTTCGAGTGGTTTGGCGAAAGGCATTTTCGTTGTCGAAGAACGTGACATAGGTCTTTCTTTTCGTTGATTTTACTGCGGGTGTTTCGTTCTCCGTCAATTTTATTTCTGCCGTTATTTCTGGCATTGGGTCGTCGGAATCAAATTGGGTGGATTGGGTGAATATTTTTCGCTGCAATTCTCCGATGTTATTCAGGGAAGATTCGGCGGGTAACGACAAAGTAGCCGCCAAGATCAACGTACAAAACCTAACCTTCTTCAATCCCATTCCTATGGAAGCAAAGGATACAAAAAGTTTCCGCATATGCAAAACAAATTGTTGTTCACAAAAAATTCTTGTCTGATTACCTCTTTAACGTAGGTATCCCACCCATGAACATTCTAGTCATTTCGCCTATTTTACTGTCGAATATTGATGGATCCATAGATCAAAACACAACCCTTGCCATCAATGAAATATACCTTGTGGGGCAATTTGATGCCATATTTTTGTTGGTGTATGAAAAAGCGTCCTGGGAAGGAAATTTTTCCTTTGCCAAAGTCTATGAGTGGTATTTGCCAAATTTTACCGACCTGGATCTTGCCATCGACGCAATGCTAGACTCTTTGAAGCAAATGGATGCTACCATTGGCGGTGATTGTTTGTTTACGATAATGTGCGAAGATGATTCTTTGGTTGAACGGATTGCGAAAAAGGTACAGCCGAATAACAATATTTGTTTCATGCCTTCTTCAAACTGCCCGATTAGGAATACTTTTACGGGGCTTTCACTGAACACACGGGATAGCCAATGGGGATACGACTATTTTATGGAAAAAATGACGGAATATATGACAAAAACTAGCGGCGTGGCTGGGAACATTTCAATGGGCAAAGTAAACAAATTTAAGTGGATGCATATTCATTGGATTGGGAAACCATCCCCTCAGGGATTTTTTTACCAAAAATGAATGGGAATTAAAAAACAACGGAATGGCAGGCATTTCACTGATTAGATACAACTCCATCTCCCTTGCTAACTTTCTCAGTTTTTTCTTGTTGGTGGTTTTTTCGATCCGTTTTAGCATCTCGTCGTAGGTTGGGTCTGCCCATTTGCCATAGTTGTGGGGATCTTTGGACATAAAAATGTGCATGACAAACGCAGGGTTGCAATGCAAACCTCCAAGCGAAACTTTAATCATATCAAAGTTTACTTTCTTCCTATGGGCAAAAAAGGAATCAAAGCCTCTATTGTCTACGAAAGCGTGTACCCCTAGAACATTTTTCCAATCTTCCTTAATCTGTTCTAGGACTATGGCATATGATCCGGCATCCAAGGTGTTGCATAATATTCTTACGAGTGGAAATTTTACCGTAGAATTATAGCCTGCTTCTTCAAATAGCTTGCGTGCTAACTGAATATCTTGCTTGAACAGAGGTGTATTGTTGTACTTTTTATCATAGGGCGGGATAAAATTATAGGCTGCAAGCGTTCTGTTTTTCTCCATTTTGGCTAGCAACTTTTCCCGGTCAATGGCCAAAGCCATGGCAAGCCTGATATTTTTGTTTTGAAAAACAGGGTTCGTAACATTGAATGCGAGGCCAAAACATTCGAATGCCGGTGATAGCATCAATTCTTTGTCCTGCAAACAATCTCCGATTGTATTTTCGTCGTCCCATTGAAGCTCAACGATATCTACTTGCCTCTCTGAAAATTTTTTCATGGCTAGGGTTTGATTGTTGTTTGCAAAAAACGTTACCGATGACAGCAATACATTGTCGGCATCCCAATATTTAGGATTTTTTTTCAATAGCAAACTTTCCCCCGGAGTTCTCTCCGCGAAAGTGAATGGGCCATTGGAGATGATTTTTAATTTAAAAACGCTGGATGGGTCGTCCAAAGGACGAGAATAGTCTTCCAACGACGCAACGACCTCATCTTTTAACGGGAACCAGCATGGGTGCATCAGAGTTATTAGGAAATACGGGTCGCTTTTCTCCAATTCAATTATCAACGTTCGAGAATTTATCGCGCGTATTCCAACCATGGAAAAGTTTCGAATTTCCCTATTAAAAAATTCTTTGGCATTGAGGATGGGGAAAAACACATCCACTGCCGCACAGGCAAATTTGGACGATAGCGCTCGTTTGGCCGCATAGACAAAATCTCCTGCCGTAACGGGAGTTCCATCGGACCATATGGCATTGTCCCTTAGGAAAAACTCGTACACTTTTTTATCGGGTGATACCTTCCATCGCTCTGCCATTCCGGGCAGCGGTTTCATTGTTTCGGGATCTGGAACAACTAACCCTTCGAAAGCAGCCTGCATAATCTTACGGTCACTGCTGATGTATACTTGCTGTGGGTCCGCATTTAGCAGCTCATGGGGAGAAGATATCCTCAAATTTTGCTGGACAACATTCGCTTCCTTTTTTTTACATCCGACGAGTATGCACAGGGAGATTATAAGAAATAGCCATGTGTTTTTCATATGCTATGCAATGCGTTCCACGATTAATTCATTTAATGCCGGCCTTTTCGGAGCAAGCCTATAGGCATCCCTAAAGTACTCCAGGGCGGATTCAAGGTTTGTTTCATCGTTATAGTGAATCATTATGAGCGGCTCCCCTTGTTTAATCTGCATGCCAACTTTCATTATGTCGGATACCCCAACCATGTGGTCTATGGTCCCATCGGGTTTTTTGGACAAAATACTTACCCCCCGCGCAATCATACCGGCGTTTACCGTGTGTATGTAGCCCCGTTTTTGCGCAGATAGTTTGCGGGAATATTTAGCCTGCGGATATTTTTCCGGGTTGTCGATATATGACACATCTCCTCCCTGTTCTGCTATCAATTCTTTAAATTTATTTAGGGCTGATCCATCGGAAAGTTTTTTGATGATCAATTGTTTGGCTGACAATGTTGACCCTGCGACTCCCGCTAATCTGATAAATTCCATACCAACTCGCAGGATTAAATCTTGCATTTCTGCATCGCCCTGTCCCTGTAGTAATTCGATGGTTTCTTTGATTTCCAACCAAGTCCCCACCGTTTTTCCAAGGGGTTGATTGGCATCCGTCACAATCGCAATGCACTTTTTATTCAAAGCCCGAGCGACCCGCGTTATCATTCTACCGAGCTGTTTGGCTTGCTCCATATCCTTCACGAAGGAACCGTTGCCCCACTTAACATCGACAACGACGCCGTCCGCCCCGGAAGATAATTTGCTCCCCAAAATGCTTCCCGTCACAAGCGGAACACTGGAAATTGTGCCAATTAGACGCCTAACCTTATCGAGAGTCACATCTACGGGTGCAATATTTTCCGGCTGTTTATAGTAGCAACATCCCATTTTTTTAAGTTGTTTTTGAAACTTTTTAGTATCAAATTTATGGTCAAACCCGGGGATTGATGACATTTTGTCCAAATCAGAAATGATCAACCCGTCGTAGCTATCGACCAATGTGGGAACTGCTATTCCACAACAGGCAGCTATTGCCATCAATACAAAAGCCGACTTATCTCCTACTCCTCCCGTGGAACACCTATCAACCTTGGGGCCCGAAATCATCCCAATGTCGATGATATCACCGGACAGCATCAATTCTTCCGTCCATGTCGAAGCCTCCTGGATACTCATACTTTGGAAATACACCGCCATCAAAAAAGCCGATAGCTGGAAATCAGGAATTCTTTGGGTAATTATGGCATTTGTTATCTCTCGTATTTCATTGTCGGTCAGTTCTTCCCCACAGACTTTTTTCTCTATCAACACTCCGAAGCGTTTTATTATCTCATGGCTTATCTCACTATTCATATTTTTATCCACATATCTTTCCTCCTTCTTCCCAGGCCGCAGGTATGCGGTGTGTTTTTTTGTTCGAAAATGTCAATCATTTATGTCAAAAATTCGGAAAATTCCGCAGCAGAAATATGATGCTGAGATTTTAATTTTTTATTTGATTCTCTACTTGGGGAGGTCTAGCAACAGCTGTTCGAATTCTAGGGCGAAATCTTTTGCCGTTTCGAAATTTTTGTGTACGCTGGCGAAGCGCAGATAGGCGACTGGTTCGCTGGTCCTCAGTTGGTCCATTATCATGGCTCCAATTTTCTCCGAAGGAACTTTTTCCGGGTATTTCGAAATAATTTCTGCCAAAACCCCATTGAGGATATTATTAATTTTTTCCTTGATTCCGTTTTGTTTTTTAAACGCTTTCATCAGCCCGGCTTTGATTTTTTCTCCGTCAAACTCTTCCTTTCGGCCGTCCCGTTTAATAACCATTGGGTATTCGATGCACGGGATTTCATTCGTAAAAAACCTATGGTCGCACTTTAGGCATACGCGCCTGCGGCGGATGGAAGTCATATCCGCAGTAACGCGAGTATCGGTAACTTTTGAACATAAATGTCCGCACTTCGGGCATTTCATTGACAAGCAAGATACATATCCCAAATCTTTAATCAACGTTAAAATCTCACACACTTTTCAGATCCTTTCCCTGTCCATGGTTAGAAAGATAACGGCTTGAATAGTTCGTAGATTTTATGTCGGCTATTGCCAATGGGCAAAAAATTTTAATCATCCAAGCCCATGAAACTTTCAGAGGCAGGAACTATTTTAGTCACGGGCGGTGCTGGATTCATTGGGAGTGCTTTGATCGGTGAATTGAACAACAGGGGATTTGAAAATATCATCGTTTCAGATTTTTTAGGCAGTGACAATAAATTTCTCAACATTGTTCCCCTGCGGTTCAACGACTATGTCGAAGCGGATACCATGCTTGACATGGTAGAAAAAAAAGATCCCAAGATGAATACGGTTACTCATATCTTTCACCTTGGGGCATGTTCGTCAACCACGGAAAAGAACGCAACCTATCTGATTAAAAACAATTACGAATACACAAAGACATTGGCAAATTTTGCACACAGCGGACATATCCGTTTTGTCTATGCATCATCGGCGGCCACCTACGGGGATTGTTCCCGGGGAATGTCCGATGAAGTTTTTCCGAACACCGACCTACGCCCATTGAACATGTACGGATATTCCAAACATCTCTTCGATTTGTACGCCGCTAGAAACAATTTACGCGTCCATGGCATGAAATATTTCAATGTTTTCGGCCCCAATGAATATCACAAGGGCAACATGCGTAGCATGGTATTAAGGGCCTACGAATCAATTCTCGCAAGTGGCAAGGTGTACCTGTTCAAAAGTGGCAGGCAGGAATTTAAGGATGGGGAACAGAGGCGGGATTTTTTGTATGTAAAAGATGCCGTTGCCATGACAATATTCTTGGCAGAAATTCCAGAAGTGGCCAATGGGAATCCCACCCATGGCACCTATAATCTTGGTTCTGGAGTGGCATCCACATGGAAAGAATTAGCACTGGCCGTTTTTGAAGCCATGGGCAGGGAAGCCTGCATAGAATTTATCGATATGCCAAGTGAGTTAAAAGACAAATACCAATACCATACCTGTGCAGATATTTCGAAGCTGCGCAGCCTGGGATATGACCAGCAAGTTACATCTCTAAAAGCCGCCGTAAAGGATTATGTGCAAAATTATATCATGGAGGGCATGAAAATTTTAAACTATTAGCCCTGCCCTCTTCAATGGTTTATGTTCAAACCCATGGAAAATGCTTAAACACTTGCAATTATTGGATTACTGAGTTTTTTGTTGGCCATGCAAAACATTAGCAAAATTAGGTATGCATCGCCGGTGGTCGCATGGGCGGAGACGATGAGGTTTTGGCAGAAAATGTTGCACCAACCATTACCATGGGGGAATAGGTGACCGAAACAGAAGAGTCGAAACCAACCATAGCAGGCGTACTCGAAAGGATTATTTTTCGAAACGATACCAATTTCTATAGTATCATAGAGGTCAAGGAATCGGAATCGGGAAGTAAGATAACGGCGTGTGGAATTTTACCGGGCGTTCAGCCTGGGGAAACCTTGGAAATGACAGGGAATTGGACGGTCCACGAAAGGCATGGGAAGCAGTTTAATGTGGAACACTTCGAGTCCAAATTGCCTTCCGATATTAGGGGTATTCGGCGTTACCTGGGTAGCGGATTAATCGAAGGAATTGGGAAAATCTATGCGAAGAAAATAGTAGATTATTTCGGAGCGGATACGTTTAATATTCTGTCGACCGAATCTGCTCGGTTGTTGGAAGTTGATGGGATTGGGAAACAGCGTGCGGCAAAGATAAAAGATGCCTGGGATTCCCAATTTGCCATACGGGATATCATGATTTTTTTGCAGACCTACGATGTGACCAATGCGCTGTGCATCAAATTATACGAGAAATATGGTGTTGGAGCACGGACAATTTTGGAAACCGATCCCTATCGCGTTGCCCAGGAGGTACAAGGGGTGGGATTCAAAACAGCCGATAAAATTGCGAAAAATCTTGGCATCCCTTCCACGCATTCATCCCGTATCGATGCTGGAATTATGCACATTTTATCGCTGGCCGAAGATGATGGCCATACGTGTATCCACCGCCAACAGTTACTAAAATCAGCACAAATTTTGTTGGAATTGTCTCCCGACAGGATAAACGAACGCGTTGAAAAGTTAATCACCTTCGGGAGGTTGTGCATGATCTCCGATGAAATCGTACAAAAGTCATCGCTGAAAAACATGGAAGATACCATAGCCAAGTGTTTGCAAAATATTCTCTTCGATAAAAGTTCAACGCTGCCCGATATTTGGACAGAAAAAGCGATCGATTGGGTACAAAAGCGTGAGAGTTTGGCATTTGCACCGGCACAAATTGCAGCCATCGAAGCTGCGTTGACCAACAAAGTATCGATCTTGACCGGTGGACCCGGGACTGGGAAAACGACCATCCTCCGTTCCCTTGTGACAATTCTTTCTGCCAAAAAAGCAAACATCGTACTGTGTGCTCCCACGGGGCGCGCTGCCCAAAAAATTTCCGAAACCACGGGGAAACCTGCCCAAACCATTCACAGGTTACTGCAATATAAGCCCGGGGAACGCACATTTTTGCACGACGAATCTATGCCGCTCAAATTGGATTTTATCGTAGTAGACGAGGCAAGCATGGTTGATGTTTTTCTGGCTGCATCATTGTTTAGAGCGCTTCCAACCACCGCCCACGTGCTGCTTGTCGGTGATATCGACCAATTGCCTTCCGTGGGCCCGGGAAATGTATTGGGGGACATTATAAAATCTGGAAAATTTCATGTCACGCGGTTGGATAGAATCTTTCGCCAGGAAGCTTGCAGCGAAATCGTTTCTGTCGCCCACAACATCATCCATGGAGTGGAAGATTGCCCAGAAATAATGCATTCCTTCGGCGATATTAATCCATCCCGCGATTTTCACCTCATAGGGGCTGAAACCCCTGAAATTTGTTTGGAAAAGATAACTCTCCTGTGTCAAAAGTATCTTCCGATGTGGTACAATGTTGACCCAATCAACGATGTGCAGATTTTGGTCCCCGTACACCAGGGAATAATTGGAACGGAAAATTTAAATACCACTTTTCAAAACATCTTCATTCCGAAGGAGTATGGTGTTCCTTGGACCCAGTTTAGGATTGCGGATAAAATCATTCAAATAAGAAACAATTACGAAAAGAATATTTTCAACGGAGACCTTGGCAATATAACCTATTTAAACAACGACGATCACACGGCAACGGCCAAATTCGGAGATGAGACCATATGCCTAAACAAAGGGAATTTGTCGGATATCCATTTGGCCTATGCCATAAGCATACACAAATCCCAGGGTAGTGAATTTCCCATCGTAATAGTTGCACTGTTGAAACAGCATTACATAATGCTACAGCGCAACCTTCTGTACACCGCCATCACCCGTGGAAAAAATAAAGTGTTTATCGTTGGGGACCCTAGGGCATACTCCATTGCAGCCCAAAATAAGGAAAGGACAAAACGATTGACAGGGCTGTACCTATCAGCCTAGGGTCAGGATTCATAGCATCTCTCTTTATGAGTCCTGCCCTAGGGGATGGTGTGTTTACCTGATTGTTGTAATCTTAGTTACGCATGGTTAGACTAGTTTGTTTTGGAAATTTTTCCTGGGGAAGTCGATTTGCAACCTTATCAACCGAATGGTTGAGGGCGTAAAAATTGACTTCCGTTTTTGACACTTTTACCGTATTGTGTACATCTGCGACCACAAGGCCATTTGTTTCGATGAATTCATGTAGGGACTGGGTAGAGCTAAGTTTTAAAATTTCCCTATCCAGTTCTGTGTTTTTTGTGACATATAGGGATAAAATCCGCTCATGTTCTGATATTTTTCGCCCCCATGATATTATGTTTTGCCTCGCTTTAACCAAAGACAAAGACAGAAAAAATGACATAAAAACACCACCTATGCACAACAATGTACAAATTTGAAAAAATCTGTCTGACTTATTTTCCATATTCAATTTAGTATGCTGCGTGTTTTTTCTAAAATGCGTAATTTGGCAGATCGGCTGCGCGGATTATGATCCACTTCGGTTTCATCGGAAGTAATCGGTTTTTTTGTTAAAATATTGGCATGGGAAACTCGCTCTTGTTGGGGTTGACTGTCGAATTTATCGATCGCCTTCCCGGCCATTTGGTTGAAAAACTTTTTGACGATTTTGTCCTCCAGGGAATGGAAACTGATTACGGCTAGTCGCCCACCCATCGCCAATTTGTTGAACAAAATGGGCAATGCCGCTTCCAGGGAACCCAATTCATCGTTAATGAAAATTCTTATCCCCTGAAATGTTTTGGTAGCCGGATGAATTTTTTGTCCTTTTTTCTTGGGAATGCAGCCGGAGATGATTTTGGCAAAACTGTCGGCATATTTCATATCCGGATTTTTTCTATTGTCCAAAATAGTAGGGATGATTTTTTTCCAATATTCCTCCTCTCCGTAGTCCCGAATGGCTGTTATCAATTCCCGTTCACTGGCCTTGTATAGAAAGTCCGCCGCCGTGATCCCACGACCGTTGTCCATGCGCATGTCCAATGGGCTGTGATACTTGAAAGAAAAACCCCTATTTTCGTCGTCGAGTTGGAAGGACGAAACTCCCAAATCCATTACAATGCCGTCCAGTGGAGGCACACGCAGACAGCCAACCTCGGAAAAATTGACCTGATAAAATCTAAAGTTACTGTGGGTCAACGAAAGCTTTTGGGCCCGTTGTTTGGCACTTGGATCACGGTCAATGGCATAGACAAAGTTCTTTTCATTGGCCTGCAACAAGGCTTCACTGTGTCCCCCACCCCCGAATGTACAGTCCAAAAATTGTCCACCCTTGGATGGATTTAACCATTCCACGACATCATTCAGAAGAACCGAACAATGGGATAATGATAACTGTGCCTCTCCTATCATAGTCCAAGCTGCGTTAAAATTACGCTGATTTCGTCATCCTCTTCCTCATCCTTACTCAAATATTTTTCGTACCTTACCGGATCCCAGATGCTAAAAGTTATGAAATTACCCACCATCAGGATTTCCCTGCTTAATCCTCCGTGGACACAGAGCATTTGGTTGAGCAAAATCCTCCCCTGGCTATCACAGGTAAGCTGGTCGGCCTTCGAAAAAAGTCTCGTGAGGGTTTTTTGACCCTTTTTATCTCCTAGGCTCACATTGTAAGCCTTTTCTCTCAATTTTTCTACCATTTTGGGAGGATAAACGATTATGCATCCGGATGGATTAGGGATGGCAATGTATACCTCGTGTTGTTCGGGCCCAAATCTCCACTTCGCCGGCAACAGTACCCTACCTTTCTCGTCCGGGTTGCGCCGGTGCTCACCTACATAAATGTTATTCGAATTTTGCAACATTTTGACCTTTGCCCTAAATCACCACTTTCAAACAGTATCTCCCATTTTTCCCCACAGTCAATAAATATTATGGAAAATTTGGTTAGGAAAAATGCAAAATATGCCCTGATCACCGCTCCCATGAAAGGAAGAAGCGGATAAAAATTTTTTATAAAATTTTAATTCGCCCATCCCATTTCCAATGGATGTTCATAAAATTTCGTTCCAAAGTGGGGACATTGTGGCGGCCATCGTGCTTGCAACCGGGACTATGGATTTGGCCGTGGGTTTTCCAAAAATTTTCCCTGCGGGGCATTTTGATATCACTTTACTTTGGAGAGATAACTTGCAGCATCTGCATGCCATAGGATTCTATGCAGAAAAGTTTTGTGGAAGGAAATTTGGACAAAAGTCAGAACCAATACAGGGTAATTGCCCTTCGCTGGCGCCCAAAAACTTTTGAGGAGATCATTGGGCAGGATCACATCGTTAGGACATTAACCAATGCCATAAATATGGGTCGTGTTGCCCATGCCTACCTATTTGTTGGTCCCCGGGGAACGGGGAAAACTACCACTGCCCGCCTATTGGCCATGGCTCTGAATGCTAGCGGTGGGCCCTCCGTAGATTTCGACCCCGACGATGAAATTTCACGCTCCATAGCATCGGGTAGCTGCTTGGACGTCATAGAAATCGATGGAGCATCGAATAATTCCGTCGAGCAAATTCGAGATCTCCGCGAGGAATGCCGATATGCTCCCATCTCATGCAAATATAAAATATATATCATCGACGAAGTGCATATGCTATCAAATGCCGCCTTCAATGCGTTACTCAAGACCCTCGAAGAGCCACCGACCCACGTAAAATTTATCTTTGCCACCACCGAGGCCCACAAAGTTTTGCCAACCATAACGTCCCGGTGCCAGCGATTTTCCTTCCGGCCCGTACCAATTGCCACCTTGGCTGAAAAATTATCCGCAATCGCCCGGAGCGAAGGAATGAAAATTTTCGAAGGTGCACTTCTTACCATTGCCCGCCTTGCCAACGGTGGTGTCAGAGATGCGGAATCGATCCTTGACCGAATGGCAACCTTTTGTGGCAACGAAATAACCGTAGAAGCAATAAATTCTGCCTATGGGTTAGCCGACGACAATACCATCGATGGCATAATCAGTGGCATTTACTACGGCGACTATAAAAAACTCATGAAAATTTCCCATGAAGTTTCATCACAAAATTGCGACATGTATAGGGTTCTATGCGACGTAGAAGCGAGGATCTACGAACAACTGGAAAGTATTTTGGATGGGGACGGCAATTACCCCGACCGCATGGTTCGGATATTGGAAGAAATTCACCGGTCAAAGGAATCCGTCAAAACCGGAATTTCTGAAACCATAAACTTTGAAACTACCCTGCTGAAGGCCGCTGAACGGGGACAATCCCGCGCCATCGATGCCATCCTACAAGACATTCGGGCATTAAAATCCGAAGACACGAAGAATCAATCCACTACCACTTCCGACGATGACTCTGAAAAAAAGAAATCACGGCTGCCATCCGATGTACAGTCGATATTGAAAGAAGGTTTTCGAGCCAGGCTAAGCATTCTAAAGTCCGATGGATGAAACGGCATCAGTTTTGAAAGAGGATATCGATGCCTTCCTCGTACACCTGGAATTGGAAAAGGGAAGTAGCAAAAACACCGTAGCCAGCTACGAAAATGACCTATTAACCCTCCTAGACTTTTTTTCGAAACATGCCCTAAAAAGCTGGTCAGAGGTTTCATTGGAAATACTGCGCCAATGGCTAACGTTCCTGGATAAATCCGGATGTTCGTCGGCCACGGTGGCGAGGAAGTTGTCCGCCCTGCGGTCATTTTCCAAATTTGCCAAATCCCGAAACATGGCAAATTTAGACGTTGCCAAGCAATTGAAACGTCCCCGCTGCATGCGAAAACTACCGGATACATTGACATCGGAGGAGGTGGCAAAAATCTTGGAGTTAGACGGAGAAAAATCTCCACTGGCCATGCGGGACAGTGCAATGTTCGAACTGATTTACAGCAGCGGACTGAGAGTGTCCGAATTGTGTGATATTAAAATTCAGGCCATCGATTTTGAAAACTGCTTTTTGAGGGTATATGGCAAGGGGGCAAAGGAAAGGAGTGTTCCCTTTGGATCCATTGCCAAATCAAAACTGGAGCGGTACCTAACCGTCGCACGTCCAAAATTCGTAAAATCTAAAACGGATAGCACGTTTTTCATAGGGATAAGGGGCCGTAAATTATCCAGGAAAACCGTGTGGATGCATCTAAAAAAATACATAAAACTGGCGGGGATAGAAAAATCCGTAACTCCCCACACCCTACGCCATTCCTTTGCCACACACCTATTGGAAAATGGAGCAGATTTGCGTTCCATACAGGAGATGCTCGGCCATGCGGATATTTCCACTACCCAAATTTATACGGCCGTCGACAGGAAGCGCCTAATGTCCGACTATAGAAAGTTTCACCAGCGGGATAAATTTTAGCAAGGGAGCCGATCCATCGACGTTAGGGGCAGCTAATGTTAATAGACATCCTTTTGATAGCGTCGATTGTCCTTTAGGGATTTAAAAAAAGCATTGGTCTCATCTTCGGTAAAGTTTCCAAGTTCCATGGCTATTTTTTTTAGGGTATTTTCGACGTCCACGGCCATTTTAGATGCATTGCCGCAGATGTAAACATGGGCTCCATTGGAAATCCACGACCAGAGTTCCTTGCGATGTTCCCAAATTCTATCCTGAACGTATATTTTATTTTCCTGATCCCTCGAAAAGGCCAAATCCAGGTTTGTCAAAATACCAGAATCTTTAAAAGTTTGCAATTCTTCCTCAAATAAAAAATCCGTCCCGCGATTTCTGTCACCGAAAAACAACCAACTTTTCCCGACTTTACCACCTTTGTTCACCACCCATTGTCTCTCCTGTAAAAAACCCCTAAACGGCGCAATTCCAGTTCCCGGGCCAACCATTATGATGTTTGATTCGGCATTTGTCGGCAATGCGAACATGGAATTTACCACAAAAATCCTAATACCTTCCCCAATATTTGCATCGTGGGCCAAATAGTTTGATGCGATGCCATTCCTCTTATTTCCGATGGCATTTACATAGCTAACAACCCCAACGACAATGTGTATTTCATCTCGGTTAGGGAGGGGGGATGATGCAATGGAATATAACCGCGGCATCAAACGGCGTAGCTTGGATACCAATTCGTCTGGTTCCACTTTGCAGTGTCCATCGAATTTTTTTAAAATCTCCAACAGTGAATATGATTTTGCCAAAACCTGACATTCCGGATCGGGACGGAGTATTTTATCACCAATGAATGAGCCCATGTCGGAATCCGCTTCGATTTCTCCAAGCCACTTCCAAAATTGATCGGGCAAATTGGTTATGCAAAGGTATTCTCCTAGGGCAGAAAAAATCGATATTTTTTCCCCCAGGAAAGGGAGCTTAGCCTGTGTTTCGGGGGCTATTTTTAACAAATGCAAAATTTCGGCTACTTCACCTTCATTGTTTTTTGGGAGTACAGCAATGGAATCGCCACATTTGTAGGATATGCCACCGTTGCCCACATCGAAAATTAGATGTTGGACGTTTTTATCGCTCGCCTGGCCATTCAACCTTCTCCGAAATTTTAAAGGTGCGGCAAATGGATTATCTCTGCTATAGGTCATTTCCTAGGTGAAAAAATGTGAATATGCTAAAAGTTCAAGACAATTCGAATCCTGGCAAATGGCATAATTCCTCCGTTAAATTTTTAGACCCCATGGCAAACCGACCTTTTGGCAACTATCATCGCCGTTACCGATGATATTTTTCTCGCACCCACCAAAAAATCCTAATTTTTTATTGACAATGCAAGGGTTTTCAGATTGAAATATACCATTTACAAGATTTTGAATTTAGAGGAAATTAATGGAAAGACGGCTTTAACTTTCAAAGTCACAAACGGGAAAAGAATATGGTCATGTGTGGCACGGATAACAGCAATGTGGTAAAAATTTTTTCAAAGGGGACAACGACGTGCGTTGCTTCAAAGAATGTGGCAAGTAAGTTTTATGGTGCACTTACAAACCTTGAGCGTACAAAGATAATTGAAGGTTTTATAAAAGATCGGTCTGATTTTGATATCGATACTTACTGCGAATACACATTCGATGGGGTGGACAAGGAAATTACGATGGAATATTTTCGCGAGGTAACGGGTAAAGCGAAGGGAAAGTTCGTCCAATTTAAAATTATAGAACTCGAAATTGCTAAGAACCAATCGTCCAAGTGACCAGCGTGTGCCAACGGCACAACCCCTAGGCAAAGCCAACGATCTTCCAAAAAGTCTATGCCATCGGTTTCCCAAAGAATCTGTTTCCTAGCAATGAAGCCATTCGGAAGACGGGAGGGTTTTACATCAAAGATTTCAAAAAAGATTGTTTATCCTAAAATTTTTGCTTAAATGGCATAACTTTAAACTTATGCACGAGTCATTTATTTTGAGTGTAACATCTAAGGCGATGATTTTGGTGTTGGTTCTATCGATGCCTCCGATCTTGATAGCTACGATAGTAGGACTGTTCATCAGCCTCTTGCAAGCGTTGACTCAGGTTCAGGAACAGACATTGGGATTTGCGGTAAAATTGATCTTTGTAATCGTAGTATTAGCCCTAACCTGTCACTGGATAGGCGGTGAAATTTTGGAATTCACTAACTTTCTATTCAATGAATTTCCGGTGTTAACCAAGTAATAGGTGGATTATGAATACGCCACTAAAGGAAATATCAAGTACATGCCTATTGGTAATTATAGCAATGGCTCGATTGGGGGCGTCGTTGGCCGTAGCTCCATTTTTTTCGCGCCAATTTGTGGTAGGAACTGGACGCAATGTCACCATATTGTCACTGTCTTTGCCATTGTTTTGTTTAGTATTTCCAACACTTCCCCAGGGAGAATTTGCCGTTCTAAGCATGGGCGGATTGCTGATAAAAGAGGTTATCATAGGGATTGTTTTGGGGTTTGTCGCCAGTTTTATTTTCTATACGGCGGAAGGGGTTGGTTTTGTGGTCGATGTTCAACGGGGGGCATCGATGGCAACGATATTTGACCCGATGGCGGGTTCCCAAACGTCACTCATGGGAAGTTTCTTGATACAAATGATGTCGGTGGCATTTTTTTCCTCCGGTGGATTTTTATTTTTCCTGGACCTCATATATAAGACCTATCAAGTGTGGCCGGTATTTTCATATTTCCCCAAGTTTGAGGTGGGGTTTGCGGTATTTTTTATGGATTTGGTAAAGGACTTGATGGCCATAATGTTTTCCTTGGCAGCTCCCATATTGATAGTTTTGTTCCTGGCAGAATTTGGGCTTGGCATGGTCAACAGATTTGCTCCCCAACTTAATGTTTTCTTCCTAGCAATGCCGGTAAAAAGTTGGCTGTCCATGATGTTTTTGTTTATGTATTTGTCCCTATTGAATCACTTCTTCGAATTGTATTTTACGTCCAGAAGTAAACTTGCGGAATTTGTTAAAATTTTTGTTAGATAGATGAGTGGTGAAAAAACAGAAATGCCCACGCCGAAAAAGCTGCGGGATGCTAGAAAAAAAGGCCAGGTGTCTAAAAGTACGGATGTGGTTTCCACATCCCTGCTAATAGGCCTGTATGCATACGTGGGTCTTGGATGGTCCAGTCACGTGAAAGCCATAGGAAACATGCTCGTGTTTCCCATAGGCTACCTGTCGGAAGATTTTAAAATGGCCTATTCCAACGTTGTTGCTGGGGTTTTTAAACAAATGATTAGCATCATACTGCCTGCCCTCGGGATTTGCATGGTTATGGCTGTGGTTGCAAATTGTGCTCAAATTGGTTTTCTGCTCACCTTCGAAACGGTAAAACCAGATATAAAAAAACTTAATCCTGCGGAAAAAATTAAACAGATTTTTTCTAAAAAAAACCTTTTCGAATTTTTGAAATCGGCCTTAAAAATAATATTTTTGGGCATATTGATCTACATGGTCATAAAGAATCTAATTCGAGATTTGCTTCTGTTACCATTCTATGGTCTCTCGGGAGTGATCAACATTCTGGGACCAATAATGAAACGATTTGCATACAATGTGATCTTTGCATACGTTGTGGTTGCGTGTATAGATTTTGTCTTCCAAAAGCGAAATTTTATGAGTAAAATGAAAATGTCCAAGGATGAGGTAAAACGGGAGTACAAGGAAATGGAAGGAGATCCGCAAATTAAGGGAAAACGAAAACAGCTACACCGCGAAATGATCGAACAGGATGCTCCACGTAGGACAAAACAATCCAGCGTGTTGATAACAAACCCCGAACATATTGCCGTAGCCGTATACTATAACATGAAAAGCAAAGGATCTTCTTTGCCCATCATTTTGGCGACTGGGCAGGGAGCCATCGCAGAGGAAATGATACGGGTGGCCCGGGAGAATAATATTCCAATCATGCGCAACGTACCACTGGCACACTCTCTCATGGATGTTGGAGAGGTGATGACTTTCATTCCCACGGAACTAATCGAGCCGGTGGCTGAGGTGCTGCGTTGGGTATATGAAATGAAGGAACAGCATGAGCAGGGCATGGGGCTTGAAGGTGAATCCTGGTAATTTTTCGACGTTGGAAACTATGGTTCCCAAGGTATTAAATAATAAATCATCAACCAAGCCAATGTCGCTATTAAAGCAAACGCTGCTCGATTTAAAAAACCTCAAAATAATTCCCTCCAAAAAACTTGGTCAAAACTTTTTAGTCGATGGCAATGTGGTCGATAAAGTTGTGGCAATTTCGGATGTGGGGGATGGTGATGTGGTCGTTGAGATTGGTCCGGGGCTTGGAGCACTGTCAGAAAAAATTTTAAAGGTCGGAGCCAAATTGTTCGCCATTGAATTGGACAGGCGCCTTTTCAATTTTCTAAAATCCAAATTTGTAAATTACAGTAATTTACAGCTGATGCATGGCAATGCGGTGGATTTTCCGATGGCCGGATTGCCACAAAATATAGGCACTTTTAAAGTGGTTTCCAACCTACCCTATTCGATTTCATCCACCTGGATAAGCGCTCTTTTGGAATGTTACCATTTGCCACAGAGCATAGATTTAATCACCCAAGCCGAAACGGCACAGAGGTTTTTTGCCTCCATCAGGCCTTCGGAAATCTGTCCCATTTCAATTTTCATCCAATCGGCCTATGATAGGGTTTCCATGCATAGGGTGGCTGCAGACTCATTCTATCCAGAGCCGATGGTGTCATCGGTCATGGTGTCAATGGTAAAAAAGCAAAACCCGTTCCTTTTTAAACCAAGGACGAAACAGACCATCAGGTGGATTTTTACAAAAAGAAGAAAACAAATGGGAGGAATCGGCAAGGACGGATGCGTTGAATTGCAAAGTTGGCTGTCGGAATGCAAAATTGCCGCACACCTACGGCCCGAAGAAATCTCCATGCAAGGGTGGAAAGCGCTCGATGAATTTTTCTGAGAAATGGTCTGGAAGGTCTGGAAGAAGTAATTACTTGTAATTCATGGCAGATGAAAGTTTAATCGCAAAAATTTTCCCCCGGCTGGAAGAAAGCCAATTACATCAGCTGGTAGAATATTCCAAATTACTGGGTGAGTGGAATGAAAAAATTAACCTCGTTTCAAGGAAAGATATTCAAAATGTTATCGGCCATCACATCATTCCCAGCCTGTCAATTTCCACGGTTGGAAATTTTACCAAAGGCGAAGATGTTTTGGACATCGGGACCGGAGGTGGTCTTCCCGGGATTCCGTTGGCCATTGTTTGCCGTGAAACTAGTTTTACACTGATGGATTCTGTCGGGAAAAAGATCATGGCGGTGAACGATATGCTAAGAAGACTCAACCTGCAGAACGTGAAAACGGTAAACATTCGGGCCGAAGACTTTTTCGATAAATTCGATAAAATTGTCGGCCGGGCGGTGACAAATTTGGCCGATTTTTTGAAATATTCGAAAAAACTTTTGAAACCAAAGGGCAAAATTTTTTACCTGAAGGGTGGAGATTATGGCAATGATTTAGGATTGCCTAATGGGTGGAATTCTCATAATGTTGCTGAAATCACCGGTATTGTTGCTGAAATCACCGGTATTAGAGAATTGGAAGATAAGGTGATCCTGGAAATTTTTTAAAATGCATAGGTCAAAATTTTTAGTCGCATCGGGTGAAGAAGTACAAATCTTTGTTACAAAGTGTGGTCCCATCGGAAACAATGTCGGATTCATTGAGAACGCCAAGCGCCACGAGGCTGTGCTGATCGATGCCCCCTTTGGAGCATTCGAAGCGAGTAAAAACATGCTTCTGCCGGACACAAAAGTGGTCGCCGTCTTATTTACCCATGGCCACTGGGACCACGTGGGCGACGGCCATGTGTTTAAAAATTTGGGAGCACAAACCTATGCCCATGGGCTGGACAAACTATTGATTGAACACCCGGAATTGGTGGCAATGATTGGCGGATCGAACATGAACCTTATTCCCTGCAAAATCGATGTTGAAATAGAAGATAACCATACGATCAACGTCAACGGGTGGCTGGAAATTTTTTGCCGATGGGTGCCGGGGCATTCTCCCGGGGATTTGGCATTTTATATCAAAGCACTGGAATGTGTATTTACGGGCGATACATTATTCAAGAATAACATTGGAAGATCTGATTTGCCGGGTGGCAATGAATCGTTACTGATTTCCGGAATAAAGGAAAAACTTTTGACATTGCCCCAACATACGACGGTTATCCCCGGCCATGGAAAATTTACAACCATTTTGAAGGAAAAAAATAACCCATACCTCAATTGAAGGTTGCCGGACTGACAAAGAGAGGATACCACGTACCCTTTGCCATCGGTTTATGCCTTGTCCTAGACGCCATCAACACAATTGGGAACAAACTTTCCGCCCACGCCTTTGCGTATCATGCCCGATATTCTCCTCTCAAGGCAGGATCAGGCTTTTTGATCTTGTCTATAAAAATATTTTCCAGGGACGATACAATCAAGGCCAATGCAACCCCATAGGCGGCTGCGTCATAGTTACTACCTTGTACTTGCAATATCACTCCTAGTGCCAGTCCAGCAGCACCGATGATCATTTTTCCCCACTTGGATCCCTGCACAGCCGTTGCTTGTAGACCACTTAGGTGGTTTCGCGCCTCTACGTTGTCAACAACAAATTGGCCGTTAATCAGTTGGCCGTCAACAACAAGGGTGACTTCTCTTTCTCCCAATGGTCTTTCGGCAATTTCAGCTTCATATTCATGGGCAATTGCTCGTAGTCCCTGCATTTGTCTCACGGCTCTCGATGTCCAAATTACTCCTCCCATTTCCGAAACCGGTTCATCCGCCGGTTCCACAAATTGACCAGGTACCCCATAGGTCCCTGTCGGTCGGTGGGTTTCTTCAGTGTAAATGTCCATTTATTCCTCCTTTTTGAAAAAATTTTACCGATGGTAGCCCTATTATTTATAATGTCAAATTTTTAACAAAAAAATTAATTCGGAGGACAAATAAAACAATGGATTTACTTCCAACGTTTCAGATTTCCCGGCTAGGTCGCAATAAATCCATTGCCTTTTTTACAAAAATTCTAAAAATGGTAGCAACGTTAAGGAATATCTATGAACAAACATGTGGAAGAATTTAAAAAAAATGATAGGTCAGGCTTGCTCCAACACAGGTGCAAAACAATAGACAAGTCCAAACTACACCTACCGGGGCCGGATTTTATCAACGAAATATTTTTACAGTCAGATAGGTCGGTTGCCGTTCTCAACAGCCTATCGCGAATTCGCAGCACGGGACGCCTTGGAGGAACAGGCTATATTTCGATCCTTCCCGTAGACCAAGGTATCGAACATTCGGCAGCTGCCAGCTTCGCCCCAAACCCGGAATATTTTGACCCTGAAAATATTGTAAAATTAGCCATTGAGGGCGGTTGTAGTGCCGTAGCATCCACATTGGGGGTACTCGGGATTGTTTCTAGAAAATACGCCCACAAGATACCTTTTGTTGTAAAATTGAACCACAATGAATTATTGACATATCCCAATAAATTTGACCAGATTTACTTCGGCCATGTTCAACAGGCCTACGACATGGGAGCTGCGGCCATTGGGGCCACAATTTATTTCGGGTCCGAAGAATCCACACGCCAGATACAGGAGACGACGGAAGCATTTCAGCTAGCCCACGAGCTCGGCATGGCAACAATTCTTTGGTGCTATCTAAGAAATAATGCGTTCAATGCCGACAAAGACTATCACACAAGCGCTGACCTGACGGGTCAAGCAAATCACCTGGGTGTGACGATTGAAGCCGACATAATCAAACAAAAGTTACCGACAAACAATGGAGGCTTCAGGGCATTGAAATTTGGGAAAACCCACGACAAGGTTTACTCGGAATTAACGAGCGATAATCCAATAGATTTAACCCGTTACCAACTGGCGAATTGCTACATGGGCCGGGCCGGGCTAATAAATTCGGGAGGAGCTTCGGGGGCCAATGACTTCCATGAGGCGGTTGAAACGGCTGTTATCAATAAGCGGGCTGGGGGATCTGGGTTAATTTGTGGACGAAAGGCTTTCCAACGTCCCATGAAAGATGGTGTGAGCCTGTTGAATGCCATCCAAGATGTTTACTTGGACAAGTCGATAACCATTGCATGACCATTGATATTTCTTAATCTCCCGGGGAGTGTGTGTGCGGGCACATTGCCATGGATGGAAAGGTCATAAACGGTACCGGCCAGGGAGGCGTGTCGACCGTTCATTTGCTTTCACTCTTCCTGGCGGAAAATGAAGGTATGACCAATCAAATGGCCATGGAACCTGGAGAAAACGAAATCGCAACCGTACTGCGTTTGTTGGAAAATTCTGCCATGGACGAAGAGCGAAATGGTCCGAAGCTTTTGTTTTTTCGCGGGGATATGCAGAAATCCCATGGAGGACCCCAATTATTGCTTTTTAATTGCTGTTAAATAACTTGATTTGTTGCTAATAGGATGTAGATATTTGTCGTCCTAATGGGTGAGAATAAATCATTGCCACACTACTTATTTAGCGTACGCATGCGAGCTGCAACCAATGGCAGTAATGGAAAAGAAGGACAGCATTTATCCGGTTGCGAACGTTTGGTATCCGACGATCAAATTGCTACGGTTGTTCAAAATCTTCTCCAGAGGGTTTTAACACACACGCGTGGCGTGGCGGATACCATCAATATTCAAATTGACAAAATGGACGGAGCAACGATTCGTCTAGTACCTGCTTTAAAAATGGAATCACTGGAATTTGCAACCGTGGAGCAAGCCCATGGCAATGCCATTGCTTCGCTCGTTGAGTTTGGAGTTTCTAAAACCGCAGCGCGCAAAGGTGTTGCGTTGATCAAGAATTTGTCGGCAAGCATGAGGGGAGGAATGGTCCTAGATGCTAGCACCGGTAAACGCATCGATGACTTCGGCGTCCGAGGGGTTCGACTATCTCACATGGACTGTGAAAATGAGTCCGCTTTTTTAAGCTTTTTAGTCGAATCCGGTGTAGGTGGTGAAAAGGTCCGTGAGGCCGTGATATTAGCTTCGAAGGCAGCGTTTACAAAGGATTATATGGCAGAGTTGTGTTGGTCCGATGATCCGCATTACGATACTGGATATGTTGCTTCCAAAGAAATTTATAGGAGACTTTCTCCAATGAAACTGAAAGAGGACAATATCGGCGGGCGTGTGTTTTTTGTTAAACCGAATGCAGATCTCGATGATTTGATTAATTTTTTCGAACATCAACCGGTATTGGTGAAAACTTTGCGGAAATAAACATGCCCGGGGAAACATATTGGCAATCTGAAATTGAAAAATGCCATCGCATAAATTTGACGAGAAATATTCCAGTGCTAAAATTTCTCGATGCAACCCATGGCGTGACCGAGACTGGCCATAGACTTTTCGTGGCGTGTACTAACGACTATTTGGGGCTACGATTTCATCCCGAAGTCATAGAATCCGCGCAAAAATGTATGCGTTATGATGGTTCTGGGTCCAGCGGTGCGCGGTTAACAACGGGGGCACATCCGCTGGCGAATCAACTGGAAAGGGAATTGGCAGATTTTAAACATTCCGAAGCGGCATTGATGTTCAACACCGGATATATGGCAAACATCGGTCTAATTTCAACCGTTGGCTGCAGCGGAGACGTGATGTTCAGTGATGAAAAGAACCACGCTAGCATAATTGACGGTTGCAAACTTTCCCATGCCAAGGTAGTGATTTATCCCCACCGCGACGTTGATCGGCTGCGGGAACTATTGAATGAACATCGAAACGCGCAGTCGCGCTTTATTATTACGGAAGGGGTTTTTAGCATGGATGGAACCGTTGCCCCATTGCCAGAACTGTTGCAACTGGCAGAAAGTTTCGACGCTCATATTATCATCGATGATGCTCATGGGTTGGGCGTTTTGGGGGAAAGGGGGCATGGGACCCTGGAATATTTCAATATTTTACCAAATCCACGCATCATACAAGTTGGAACGTGCAGCAAAGCGCTCGGAAGCCTGGGTGGTTTTGTTTGCGGGACCAAATGTCTAATTCAATACCTGTGCCAGCGTTCTCGCCCTTTCCTATGTTCTACGATGCTCCCAAGCTCGGTATTGGCAGCTTCGTCGAAGGCTTTACAAATCTTGAAAAGTCAGCCAGAGAGAGTACACAGATTGAAACAGCTTTCGGAGATGGCAAAAAGTATTTTTTCAGAATGTGGAATGGCATTCCCTCCGGAAGCCGTAGCTATTTTACCCATAATCATCGGAGATGAAACGACGACGATGAAGATTTTCGAAAATCTTTACCAACGAGGGATTTATTTGGCAGCAATTCGCTATCCTTCGGTTCCTCTCGGCCACGCACGGCTTAGACTTTCCGTCTGTTCCGAATATGGGGAAGACGAGTGGAAAAATGTATTGTCACGCATGGTCAATAGCATCAAAGCAATCACCTAATCCTTTTTATCCACCCTTTTCGTTTTCCTTCGACAAGAACTAAATGACCCTGGGAACCGACGCTTGACACTAGAGTTATGATGGCATGGCGAGCCAAGGATAATGATTTTTAGCGGAAATGTTACGGTTCATTTTTGATGAAGGATATTTCCAGCAAAACCTTCTTTTTTCTTTTTTTTTGAAAAACCTTCCCTAGGAATAGGACAGCGATGAATGAGTGTGTTGATTTAGACAAAATTCGGCATTCTGCGGCACATGTGTTGGCTGCAGCGGTATTACGATTATTTCCGGAAGCCAAACTTGATATCGGACCATCAACGCGAACAGGGTTTTACTATGATTTCGACCTGGACCATAAATTTTCCCAGGAAGATTTGGAAAAAATCGAAGGGGAGATGTTGAAAATAATCTCGGAAGATCAAAAATTTGTCAAAACCATCGTTGGCCGTGATGAAGCGATGGCCCTGATGAAATCAAAAAATCAAACCTATAAACTCGAACGGCTAGCAGACATTCCCGAAGGGGAAGAAATTTCATTGTACACCAATGGGGAATTTACAGACCTTTGCCGGGGGGAACACCTCAACTCGACGAAGGAAATTGGAGCGGTTAAATTGCTGAACATCGCCGGTGCCTACTATCGTGGCAGTGAAAAAAATAAGCAGTTGCAACGTATTTCGGGGACTGCATTTGCGTCCAAGAAAGAACTGGACGAACACTTGGCAATGCTCGAAGATGCAAAGAAACGAGACCATCGCAAGTTGGGAAAAGAACTGAAACTTTTCACCATAGACGATGGGTTTGGCCAGGGCATGATATTATGGCTACCCAGGGGGGCCATCATCCGGCAGGAATTACAAAATTTTATCCTCGAAGAACTCGAAAAACAGGGCTATCAACAGGTATTTACTCCCCACATAGCCAAGCTTGGACTTTTCAAAACATCGGGGCATTTCCCCTACTACAAAGAGTCGCAATTTCCTCCGTTACCGGATAGGGAGTCCCTTGAAAAAGCCACCGTTTCAAACCAATCATGTAGGGCGATGTTTGACGATCTTGAGGGGGGAAACGCGGATGGTTTTTTGCTGAAACCGATGAATTGTCCAGGTCATATCATGATATACATGTCGGACCAGCGATCCTATAGGGATTTACCATTTAAGATTGCGGAATTCGGGACCGTTTATCGATGGGAACAGTCGGGAGAATTAAGCGGTATGACACGGGTGAGAAGCTTTACCCAGGACGATGCCCATATTTTTTGCACACAGGAGCAGCTCCACGATGAAATTAATGGATGTCTGTCCCTGGTGAAAGTTATCTTCAAGACCCTCGGAATGGAAAAATTCCGCGTGCGGATTGGGCTGCGCGATAGGAATTCCGATAAATATATCGGTGACGACGGGAATTGGATGGTTGCGGAAAAAGCACTGCGGGCGGCAGCCGACGAATTGGGCGTTCCCTTTGAAGTAGCCGAAGGAGAGGCTGCATTTTACGGCCCCAAAATTGATTTTATTGTCCAAGACGTAATCGGCCGTGAATGGCAATTGGGAACAGTGCAAGTGGACTATAATCTTCCCGAACGTTTTAAAATGTCATACGTCGGAAGCGATAACAAAGAATATCGCCCGATAATGATCCACCGTGCTCCATTTGGATCCCTGGAACGTTTTGTGGGGCTACTAATTGAACATTTTGGTGGGGATTTCCCGACATGGTTGGCTCCAGAACAAATCAGGATCATCCCATTAAATGATGATTTAATCGCCCATGCCAATGGGGTTAATCGGGAGTTGAAAGCGTGCGGAATTCGTGGGTCCGTGGATGGACATTCCGACAAATTGAATGCCAAAATTCGGCGTGCGGAAATCGATAAAATTCCCCACATGTTTATCCTAGGCCCCAAAGAAGTGGAGACGGGTGCGATTTCCATACGTTCGCGCGTGGACAAAAATTTTACCGGTACGCTAAAATTGCCATCCGCCATTGAATATTTGAAAAAAGCCATAGTATCCAGAGCATTGCCAAATTGTCAGTGATTTTTTGCGTTTTTTGGTATTTGACAAGGGTGGGGATGTTTCATATAGCTTGTCAGGCTAAGGAGTATCATGAGCATAGGGAATTTCATATATGAATTCGGCGTAAAGACCGATGGCGATGCCAGCATGCGTGCTTTGTTGGGAGGAAAGGGAGCCAACCTTGCAGAAATGGCAAAGATTGGGTTACCTGTCCCGCCGGGTTTTACGATCACAACGGAGGTTTGTGCCGAGTATTACAAAAATAATGGCAAATTGCCGGACAATGTTTGGTCGGACGCAAAAAAAGCCTTGGCCAATGTGGAGAACCAGCAGGGGAAAAAGTTCGGCGATGTAAAAAATCCACTGCTATTTTCCGTCCGTTCGGGTGCTCGGGAATCCATGCCGGGGATGATGGATACCATTTTAAACCTAGGGTTGAACGATGAGACTGTCATTGGCCAGGCTGAAAACACCAATAATCCTAGGTTTGCCTACGATTGCTACCGTAGATTTATTCAAATGTACGGTGACGTTGTGATGGGAGTCCATGCGGAAAATGATGAATCCCGCGACCCGTTTGAAGAAATTTTATCGGATATTAAAAGGAAAGCCGGCGTGCACAGCGATCCTGATTTGACAGCTGAAAACCTCAAGGATGTCATTGGCCGCTACAAAAAGTTGATCGTTGGACGGACGGGTAAGGAATTTCCCCAGGATGTTTTTGACCAGCTGAGGGGAGCCATTGGTGCCGTCTTTGAATCCTGGCACAATGAGCGTGCGGTAATCTATCGCAGGAAGTATAATATCCCGGCGGAATGGGGCACTGCGGTCAATGTGCAAAGCATGATATTTGGCAACATGGGTAACAATTGTGCGACGGGCGTTGCGTTTACCAGAGATCCTGCAAATGGTGAAAATGTTTTCTACGGTGAATATCTAATAAACGCCCAGGGGGAAGATGTCGTCGCCGGCATTCGTACGCCCCAGGCAATTGCAAATTTAAAAAACGACATGCCCGTTGTTTTTGACCAATTGGTTAAGGTTTGCCAGACCCTAGAACATCACTTCCGCGACATGCAGGATTTCGAATTCACCATCGAAAATGACAAATTGTACATGCTGCAAACGCGAAATGGTAAGCGAACAGGACTAGCAGCCGTTAGGATAGCGGTTGAAATGGTCAACGAAGGCCTCATAGACAAAGAAATGGCCATAAAGCGTATCCCGGCGGATTCCGTTTCGTCACTGCTGGTACCAATTTTCGATGGTGCGGGGAAAGAAAAAGTGAAAAAAATCGCCAGTGGATTACCGGCAGGACCTGGAGCAGCGTCGGGGAATGTGTATTTTTCAGCGAAGAAAGCGGAGGAAATGCACGCTAAGGGAGAGAAAGTTGTCCTCTGCAGGACGGAGACATCCCCCGAAGACATCCGGGGTATGTTGGCTGCCGAGGGGATCGTTACTAGCCACGGTGGAGTCAGTTCCCATGCGGCTTTGGTCGCGAGGCAAATGGGGAAAGTTTGCGTCTGTGGAGCAGGAGGATTGGTGATCGACTATGCAAAGAAACAGGTATCCGCCGACGGTGTCACGATAAAAGAAGGAGAACCGATTTCCATCGATGGGACGACGGGAGAAATTTTTGTCGGCCACGTTGAGACAGCCCCATCGGAAGTTACCCAGGTTCTTTCGGGAACCATGGCGGCAGAAAAAAGTTATACGTTCCGCATATTTGATTCCGTAATGTCCTGGGCAGACGGCTATCGCAGGCTCGACATTCGAACCAATGCCGATAGTCCCAAGCAAGCACAAGCTGCCATCCAGC
The DNA here is from genome assembly GCA_031258695.1 of Puniceicoccales bacterium. Taxonomy (GTDB): domain Bacteria; phylum Verrucomicrobiota; class Verrucomicrobiia; order Opitutales; family JAIRKQ01; genus JAIRKQ01. Next base: position 4,235 of record JAIRMM010000014.1, on the reverse strand, counting down.
TAGGAGCAAAGGGCATAGGTCTCTGCAGGACGGAACACATGTTTTTCGAAGGAGAACGCATCGATTACATGCGGGAAATGATAGTGGCGGACAACGTTGAAGATCGCCAAAAGGCACTGGCCAAGCTAAAACCGCTGCAACAGGGAGATTTCGAGGGAATTTTCCGTGCGATGAAGGGATACCCCGTCACCATTCGGCTACTGGACCCACCGTTACATGAGTTTTTACCCCACGAACGACCTGCCATTGAATCCCTGGCAAAAAAATTAGGAAAGAATCCCGCCGACTTGGAGTTGCGTGTGGAAGCAATGTCGGAAAGTAACCCCATGCTCGGGTACAGAGGTTGTCGCCTGGGAATTTCGTATCCGGAAATTACTGCCATGCAAAGCACAGCAATTTTTGAAGCCGCCGCAAAGGTTAGAGGGGAAGGGATAGAGGTTAATGTTGAAATTATGGTACCGCTAACGACTTTTGCCGCTGAGTTTAAACATCAGGCAAAAATCATCCGCGAAGCTGCGGAAGCGGTGGAACAACGTCTAGGATGTTCCCTTGCCTACAAAGTGGGTACGATGATAGAGATTCCTCGGGCATGTTTGCGGGCCGGAGAAATTGCGGAAGATGCTGAATTTTTCAGCTTTGGGACAAACGATCTGACCCAAACGACCCTCGGAATGAGCCGCGACGATGCCAATGGTTTTTTACCCCAATACCTGGAGCGTGAAATTATTAAAAATAATCCATTCGCCTCCATCGATGAATTGGGCGTTGGTGAATTGATCAAAATTGCCTGTGAACGTGGACGAGCGACCCGCAAAGACTTAAAAATCGGTATATGCGGAGAACACGGTGGAGATCCAGCATCCATCAAATTGTGCAATAAAATTGGACTATCCTACGTCAGCTGTTCACCAAATCGCGTTCCCGTAGCAAAGCTAGCGGCAGCCCAAGCAGCACTGGAATAGTGTCATAGGTTAACTCATACGCACAATCAAAATAAAGAAATATTTGCTTTACTTTTCTTCGCGAGGGTTTAGCAAGGGTACATTAATTTTTTAAATTTTGGAAAAAACTTATTACATTGTTAGTGGGGGATTTGACCCCCTTCACGAAGGGCACGTAAGTCTGATAAAAGATGCTAGTTCCCGCGGAGATGGCGTGATAGTGTTACTTAATTCCGATGAGTGGCTATGCCGCAAAAAAGGTAAAAATTTCATGGAATTTGCCACGCGTAGGGCGATTTGTGAAAGCTTAAAAAATGTTATCGACCTGTTAGGATTTGATGACAGTGACAATACCGCATGCGATGGAATTCGCAAGGTCCGTGCAAAATATCCGACCGACCGGCTGGTATTCGCAAATGGAGGAGATCGAACGAAGGAAAATATTCCGGAAATAGAAATATGTAAAGAATGTAATGTGATGGTAGAATTTGGAGTTGGCGGAGAAAATAAAACCAATTCTTCATCGTCGATTTTGAAGAATTGGAACCGGAGATTTGGTTAATGGGCGACTTACTTTTGAAGAAAAAATTTAATCGGAAAGCTAAAATCAGGGTATTATACGACGCTCAAGTTTTAGAGGCTTACCTATGTAATGGCGGACGACGGGGGATATTTTTCGTCGTTTATAATATTCTCAAAGAGCTACTGAGGCGACCCGGGCTTAAAGTCGAAGTATACGCTGGGACAGATTACGGGGTCTACCTCCGTGTTAAAAAGGCCCTATCGATGGGTGGCATTGGGATTACGTCTAAAATCTTTTCCGGCGACGTAAAGGACTTTGATATTTTTTTATCTCCCCGCCATCCTATTTCTCAGGGGATTAAAGAAACCGGCATTGTTTGTTATACCATTATTCACGATCTCATTCCAATAGTTTATCCTTTACATGGCGAAGATCAACTGTTTTTTGACATCATTAAAAGTTTAACATGGAAGGATCATATATTTGCCATTTCAGAGTCCACCAAAAGTGATATCATTAGACTACTTCCCCAGGTTGACCCTCATAAAATTACCCAAATATCATTGGCAGCAAGTTCAAACTTTTATCCGTGTGCCGATGGGGAGCAGAACCGGCAAATTCGGATAAAATATGGCATTCCCATAGACAAGCGTTATCTTTTCACTGTCAGTGCCATAGAACCGCGAAAAAATCTCATTTTTATACTCAGAAACTTTATTAAATTCATTGAGAAAAACCATGTTGATGATTTGGTTTTTGTTGTTGCCGGTTGTGCTAATGGTGCTTTTGAAAAATTTTTTGATGCTGAAATGGCAACTCTTGGCGAAAACAATAAAAAAATTATCAAGACCGGCTATGTGGAAGATGAGGACTTGGCTTCGTTATATTCCCGGGCTGAATGTTGTGTTTTTGTGTCACTCTATGAGGGATTTGGGCTACCCCCGCTCGAAGCCATGCAGTGCGGATGTCCAGTAATCACATCCAACGTGTCCTCCCTACCAGAAGTTGTTGGTGATGCCGGAATTTTAATCGACCCCACAAGCGACGAAGCCATGGTAGCCGCCTATGAAAAGGTATATTACGATGAAAAATTGCGGCAAGAATTGTCCCAGAAAGGAATAAAACGGGCGAAGAATTTTTCGTGGGAAGCATGTGTCGATAGCATGATAGGGGAATTTAAAAAGCATGATTTTACACAACAAAAAAGTTCGTACATTGTCTCTATTCCACGGCTATGGAAATATTTATTTAAAAAGTTGTTCAAGAACTTTATATTCGACATAAGTGATAGACCAGAAAAAACAAAGGTGACCATATTTGGTTTGGAAATTTTTAAAATAAGAAAAGAAAAACAAAAAAAGACCTTTTACATTTTTGGAATTCCAATTTTTAAGAAAAATTACAATTACATCGGTAAGTAACCTAGCATAAAAGTTTATAAACTCTTTGGAGGAATAATTCTTTGACAATATTTGAAGGGCAAGAGGGCAAAAATATTCAAAAATGTTTTTTATTAGTCCTGAGCCCGGAAGCAGCCGGAGCGGTTGCGACACCTTGGAGGGAATAAGTGGTTGCGACGCATAGACAAAAAGAACCGCCCGGTTTACGAAATTATCGGTAAAGTGATATTGTTTATACAATGTCGGGGCCACTACAATAACCGTTGGCATCAGCCGGCACTGAAATTCCGGCAAAATTGGGAAAATTCATTGACATTCCCTAAAATATGGATACAATTTCGTGGTGGGGTAGGATTGGACCTATCGCATTTGGTTGTACCGATGGCTTTTGGATGGAAACGGATGATATTTTTTCGAAAAATTTCCACACGGGGATTGGAAATTGTTGCTGTGAGCAAAAAATTAAGTCTCCGTTGCGCTACCCGGGAGGGAAAAGCAGGGCTGTTCCGTTTATCGTGGATGAATACCTCGGTGGACAGAAAACATTATGTTCTCCATTCATCGGTGGAGGATCAATAGAAATAGAATTGGCAAGGCGAGGGACTACGGTCTATGCCTATGACACATTTGAACCTCTTGTATTTTTTTGGCAAGAATTACTGCGAGATCCGAAAAATTTAGCGGCTAGGATTGGACCTTATTTTCCGCTCGAAAAGTCAAAATTTTATGAATTGCAACAATCAATCCTCGAAATTGAAGATAAAAAGGAGATGGCCGCCGTATTTTTTGTTCTAAATCGTTCTTCTTTTTCTGGAACCACATTATCGGGAGGCATGTCACCCGGGCATCCGCGATTCACTCCGACTAGCATCGAAAGGGTTGCTAATTTTTGCATAAAAAACCTAAAAGTTGAGAGAATGGATTTTAGAGAAAGCATTCCGTTGCACGGAAATGATTTTCTCTATTGCGACCCTCCATATCTTATAAAACAACGTCTCTATGGGAACAAAGGAGATATGCATGCTAATTTTAATCACGCAGCCTTAGCGGATTTATTAAAATCAAGGGATCGCTGGCTTCTATCTTACAATGACAGCTATGAAGCACGTAAAATGTACGACGGATATCCGGTGGTAGTCCCAACGTGGACATATGGGATGGGAAAAAATAAAAAATCAAATGAGATACTCATTTTGAGCAGGGATTTTAGGGATTGGCGATGAAGACAACACAAATAAGGAACGGCAAATCCTTTGAATATGCACTCGCAATTGCCTTGGGCGATGCCACAAAAATCCCCATTGAAAACAATGGAGAGTTTGCCCTTGCAGCTGCCTGTTTTAAATGTCAAACCGATGGCCATGAGGAAAT
>JAIRMM010000027.1 GCA_031258695.1 Puniceicoccales bacterium | reverse complement strand
GATTGCGCCAACGTTTCCCGGTTAGGATCTTCGGCCCAATCTTCAGCTGCTTCAAGGGGAAATATTCCCAGTAAAATTATCAAAAAAGAAACAATCTTTTTTCCCGAAAAAGCTTTTATAAAAGACATGATTCAACTATGAAAATGGGCAAAAATTTTTCCATTCTTTTTTTCGTACACTTGACAATCCTTGAAAATGGATCTTTCTACGTATTCCACATATGTCGCATTTGTTAAAAATCCTGTATTTGGGAGATTTGGTCGGTCGGCCCGCCCGGGAATGTGTGGTAAAAAGTTTGCATGGCATAAGAAAAGTGCATGGCATTGACGTGGTCATTGCAAATGCCGAGAATGCCACTGCGGGTGCCGGTCTTACCCGTGAACATGCCGAATTGTTACACTCCGTTGGCATAGATTTGATCACCCTTGGCGACCACGTCTGGGACCGCCATGGCTTTGAGCGGGATATCGAGGACTTGGAATACGTTTGCCGACCTGCCAATTTACCCAAAGAATGTCCCGGAAGAAGTTTTATTACCCTCATAAAAAATGGCACAAAAATCGGGATTTGCGTGGTTCTGGGACGCCAATTCATGAAGATCCACGCTTCATGTCCCTTCGAAGCCATGGAAAGAATTTTGCAGGCCAACGGCGGTGATGTGGATATTTTACTCGCCGAAGTTCACGGCGAAACAACGGCGGAAAAGATCGCATTTGGGTGGAATTTTGACGGCAAAGTAGCCGGCATTGTGGGAACACATACGCACGTTCAGACATCCGACGAACGTATTTTACCGAACGGAACCGCATATATCACGGACCTTGGCATGTGCGGACCCCACGAATCCGTCATCGGCCGTGAAATTTTGCCCATTCTCCATAGCATGAAACTGGGCATGCCGCAAAAATTCGAAGTTGCCTCCAATGATATCCGCCTAAATGGTGCCATATTGACCGTTGACAGCCACTCCGGCCTGGCCACCAAAATTGTGAGATTTTCCGAACGAATGTCTTAATAGGTCATCCGGCGGTGATTTATCAAAACCATAGAATGAGCCAATGGCATCTTGCTTTTGTTGCCGTAAAACTTGGACAAGGGACCCCGAAAAATAAACATGGATACTGAAAATATTTTCCAATATCCAAATTTCCAATGGGAGTTTTTCAATCCTCCCACATCCAAAAAAGTAGTTTATACCTGATATTGTCTTTCTGGGGCGGGATCAAATTCCTGTTCCCTTAGAATAAAATCAGGCTCTTTGCAGAATCTATTTATTATTTGACTTTCTATGATGGGCCAAAGCGCAATCAGTGAGGCGGACCAAGCACCATAGGCGCCCGCGTGACTATCTTGGGTATATAGTATACCCCCTATTATTGTTCCCACAAGGCTTAAAACTCCGCTTCCCCATCTGGATCCCTGCACAACTGTCCTTTGAGTGTCGGTCAAATGTCTGTGCGCATTGAAACCATCAATCATCAGGCGGTTGTCCGGTCCTACGTATCCTTGAGCAACAAGGGCGACCTGCCTCTGGTCCAGAGGCATTCCCTGTATTGCGTTTCTGTTGGCGGTATTGTATAATCCTTGCAGCTGTTGTACTGCCTCAACGCTTATATCCACATCTGGCAGGTTTGGTAGTTGCACGGAAGGTCTTCGTTCTAGGCGTGCTCGTGCATTTAAATTTGGATGGGGTAGTTGCCTTGTAGGGCCACCAAACCCTACCACAGGTGGCCCATCCGTTAAAGGTGAGTTTCCTACCAGAGATGAGTCGTCCAACGACTCAGTATATACATTTACGCCATGAATTATTCTTTCCATATGTTTCCTCCTATTGTTAAAAGAGTACCAACTATACTTTTTTTGTTTTAAATGTCAAATTTTTTACACAAAAAGAAAAATTTATTTCACCAAAAATACTTTTATCACCGACTATCAAAAGAAAAGCAATTTACGAAAATTTTTAAAAAAACCACAAAAGGCCCGGAAGAATGAACGCATGTTTTTGCGATATCTTGCCCAAAACGCACCATTTCTCAATTTTAAGCGGGGCATTTCAACGGGGTGATGCCTTTTTCTACCCATAGCCGCTAGAACTTTTATTAGCTCCTAGAAGGATAGGGGCCGAGGGACCATGGGAAAAAAGGAAATTTTAAAAGTAGTCTGCACCATCGGGGGATTTGAAGAATGGAGGGACGGTAAGGCAGTGGGGTAATAAAATGTAAAAATTTGTGAAAAATAATTGACATATGCTAATCTTTAATGTAAAGCCTTTTACATGAAAGATTTATTTCCACTATCACAGCTATCACAACTGTCACTACCGTTTCAATCGTTATCATCTTTGCCACCGAAGCCTCCTGTGGGACCGCAAACACAAGAACAACTGGAGCAATTTGATAGGCACAGGAATACTATTTGGAATCAAATAAGCGATTCTACTTCTATCCAAAATCAATGCCCTACAGAACAACAAGCTCACATAATAGAATATGTCGTAGATATGGTTGGCCATGGGCATCCCCTAGAATTTGCAGCTGAAGTATATGTACTCATGGAAATTTTGTGCCAACCCAATATGGATAATATCGCAACTTATTCAGCACGAATTTCTGATACTATCCCATTAGGACAATGTACGTCCAGCCAACGAAATTACATAATAGAATATGGCATAGATATGATCCGGGATGGCAATAAACCGGAATTTGCTGCTCAAGTGTGTGCGGCCATGGCAATTTTATACCAAGAAGGAATTGAAAGAGTTTTGCCGGCATCCATTGCTTTAAACGGAGAGTCGTTGGAGGAGGCTGTTAAAACAATTACCTTCACCGGTATGGACATGCGGAAAACTGCCGAAGCCAGACTGAGCACAATAATGGAACAGAATGGTGCTGATTTTAAGATAATTAATTGGTGGGCTTCAAGATTCCAGAGATTCGGCCCGTGGGAGGGAATAGCATGCGCAGTAAGGTACGTTCTGGCAAATCAATTAACAAATGAGGCTGGAACTCGACATTATTTGTTTGAGGATGAATGTATTAGGTGTAAATATGATTACAGTGTGTTAGTCCGCAACTGGAAGCCAAAACTTTTGCCTTCGATAGCCTTTTACAAAGCATTTACCGGGATAGCTCTGCATAAAATAGAAATTCCATGGAAAGTCGGTAATACGATTACGGTTCAGCGAGGTTTTTTTATTAAGGGCATGCAAGAAAAATATCCACCTGCCGAACAATGGGAAACACTCGGAGGGGAAATAGCCGGACTCCCCGGCAAGACAATTGATTCAACATCCCTAGGGACTCCTGCCCATCAATTTTCAAGCCCACCATCAAGGGTAGTCTTGGAACTTAAAAAAGTTCCGATCAGCAGGGTTTTTTCGGTATATTTTATGTCATCGTCGTTTTGTCTGGATGATATGGAGTTTGACACGAAAGAAGAAAAGCTTAACAATCAATATGTAGACGAACATGAAATTGTGTGTGATGTTTCAGGGATAAAAGGAAAAGTTGTTTGGAGTAGAGGACAATCTTATGGAGAACAATCTTATGGATAACATAATAGAAAATATAAATATACGTACAATGCCCGTCAAAGTTGTTAAAGTTGACCGATTGCGTGAACGAGTTGATTTGCTTATTGGAAATCTCCCGGCTGCAATTATGGAGCCGAGACAAGCATTGCTCTACTATGGAGGTGTTTGTTTGCTCACAACCGACCATGATAAAGCCGATTGGAAAAAACTAATTTCAACTTTTATTCCAACAATAGGACAACAGGCATCTGTTACAGACGATCCACGCATTGTAGAAATTGCAAAAAAACTTTGCGAGTGGCAATTGTCTGGAAATGAATTCTATCCGCCACTTGAATTTGAATAGTGTGTCACAAAAAGTTTATTGTTTTCACGAACAAAAATGGTCCTTGCTGCAAGGAAAGGTGTGTGACCAAAAACCAATCAATGGCCGACAAAGTATATGGCTTGAGAATCACCTCACCGTTCCTCCCGAGAAAACTTGGGAGATGGGGATGGGGAGATGGACGCATGTGAAAAATCTCCAGACCTTGCGGTGTTCCCGTTTGCCACGACATCGTAGAATAGCCGTGCCGTATGGGTGGTGGTGGCGAAAACATAGTGCACCTCTTTGATGTGCGTCAACTATTTTTCACAAATCCCTGTATTTTTTTACAAATCTCAACAATTCAAATCCAAAACAAGCATTTTGACGTTCGATATTTTGTAACAAAATTTCACTGGCGAAATCTGATAGGGAGCAGCGACCATTGGCCGGATGGTTTAAAAACTTCCGTACGCCATCCCCTTATAGGTTTCCATTTATCCTACCAAAAGAAATAATTTCCATGGGCATATTCCTAACATTAATTTTACTCATAGGATACCTTTTTATTTGGAATGTCATCATGGCACAATTCGGGTGATAGGAAATACGCAGCATGGATTTTGGAAAAAGAAATTTGCAAAAGAATGTTATTTGGCTGGAAAGGAACATCCGATGATAGATTTTCTATTCTTCTATTGTGTCTTTTCTATTATCCTACCACCTTATATTACACTACTGCCTCATTACCCCTCCATTCTTCCGTTTTTTCAAAAATCCCCTGATGATACGGACTACTTTTAAAATTTCCTTTTTTTCCATGGGCCCTCGGCCGCCATCCTTCTAGGAGCTAATAAAAATTTGCAAAAAATAGTTGACACACACCGACGATTGATGTAAAATTCATTACGTGAGCAATGCGGTTACGGGTACAAGTGATTCAGAACAAGTTTCGCTCTCAAAAGAGCCGACAACCGCAAGTGTCGGTTCCCACTCCATAGGTCCAGGTCGGGATAGAGCTGAACTTTTACACCCCGAAACACAAACGCAAGATACTTCTTTGGCAGATCATGCCACTGCTGCAACATCTGCCCGAGAAGCAGCAGCCTCAGAAGCAAAGCCGCCACCGGAACCTCCGTCCCTGCCACCGGAGCCTTCTACAGCGTCACAAATGTCTCCAGAAGAGCTACGGCTACAAGGAGACACAAATGCTATTTTGGCTCAACCATCCGGGTCTATCTCTTTGGGAAATTGTACTCCCGAACAGCAAGCTTACATAATACGATATGGCATGGATATTATCGCGGATGGCGACAAACCAGAATTCGCAGCCCAAGTATGTGCATCCATGGCATTTTTAATTCAGTGCAGGGCCCTTGACCCATTGGAACAATGTACTCACGAACAACAGGGTTATATAATACGATATGGCATGGATATCATCGCGGATGGCGACGAACCAGAATTCGCAGCCCAAGTATGTGCATCCATGGCTACTTTAATTCAGACTGGGGCTCTTGGGCCATTGAAAAATTGTACTCCCGAACAGCAAGCCTACATAGACCAATATAGAAGAGAGATGATCGCGGATGGCAATAAACCGGAATTCGTAGCCCAAGTGTGTGCATCCATGGCTACTTTATTTCAGACTGGGGCTCTTGAGCCATTGAAAAATTGTACTCCCGAACAGCAAGCTTACATAATACGATGTGGCATGGATATCATCGCGGATGGCGACAAACCAGGATTTATAGCTCAAGTGTGTACGTCCATGGCTACTTTAATTCAGACTGGGGCTTTTGGACCGTTGGAAAAGTATACTTCCGAACAGCAAGCCTACATAATACGATGCATGAATATGATCGCGGATGGCAACGAACTAGAATTTGTAGCTCAAGTGTGTGCGTCCATGCCTACTTTAATTCAGACTGGGGTTCTTGGGCCATTGGAAAATTGTACCCTCGAACAGCAAGCTTACATAATACGATGTGGCATGGATATGATCGCGGATAGCAATAAACTAGAATTCGTAGCTCAAGTGTGCGCATCCATGGCTACTTTATTCCAGACTGAGGCTCTTGGGCCATTGGGAAAATGTACTCCCGAACAGCAAACCTACATAGACCAATATAGAAGTGAGATGATCGCGGATGGCAATAAACCGGAATGGGCTGCTCAAGTATGTGCGTCCATGGCAATTTTATACCAAAGCGGGATTGAAGCATACATTCCAGGTCAAATCGACATTGAAAACAATCAAACTCCTGATGATATTCAAAGGTCTATGACAGATCCAAGCAGCGTTGTTTTTGCCCCGCAGTTCATCGCACAACGAGCGGTTGCCACAAAATATTTGGCCGATGTGATGGCTGCCAATGGTGCTGATTATGGCGTAATTAGTGATTATTTAAAGCAACAAAGATTTTCCTCTTGGAATCCGTCATGTCGCATTATGAAATATTTTTTACTACAACAGCTGAAACTACAACAGCTGAATATAGAGCAAGGAGTAGACGACATATATTATTTTGAGGGTAATAAAAGAAATGATAAGAGTGTTGGCTTGCCTAAATTAAAGAAAACATACGACAAACGTTTTGGACTACCGAATCACTTACAGGCAGCTCGCTTAGATCAATATACAAAATCAGTCGCCATGTATAAAGCTTACACAGCGATAGCACTGGAGAAAACACAATTTGCTGGGAAAAGCCTAGCCAACCATACCTGTAAACTGCAAAGAGCAATGGCCAGACAAGACTTAACTGCAGGTTATGGAGCATATGAAAATGTTGAGGTGAATGGAACGTTTACCGGAATAAGAGGTGGCATAGCAGATTCTACGGCACTTGGACCTCCAGTACATTTTCTTACTAGACCAGAACGAAAGTGTGATATACATGAAATGCAAATTCCTTTTTCCAAAATCCATGCGGCATATTTCCTATCGCCCGAACTATGCTATGATGATGTTTCAGAGAAAAAGAATGACATAGAGCATGGCTATGGAGGAGGCCATGAATTTGTATGTGACTTGAGTAGACTTCCAGTAAAGCTAATAAGAAAACACACCACATAATTGGAATAAAAACTTTTTCTTGCTAAAAGAGAGTTTTAAACCTTAGAATTAAATCTAAGAATTAAATGAAAGATGCTTTATGAATAAAATTAATGTTAGGAATATGCCCATAGAAATTATTTCTTTTAATTGTGGGTGTGCAAAGATAAAAATTGGAGACATACCCACCATGATTATTGACCCTAATCCATGTGTGACCAAGGAGGGTATGGTATTTTTACTTTCAATAGATGAAGAAAAAGAAGAGTGGGAGGAATTAATAGAGCTTACCAAGGGTAATTTGACATTGCCCGGATTCACAGATGATCCACGCCTAGTAAAAATTGCAGAAAGGGTCCTGGGGTGGAGGTTTATGGAAGAATTACAACCTGGCACCATCATTCCACCACTGAGTGAATAAATTTGTTGTTACAAGAATACCAAGAAATTTGCAAAAGAATGTTATTTGGCTGGAAAGGAACATCCGATGATAGGTTATCTGCTTTTCTACAGTCTTACCGTTTCTAGAATTTTCCGTTGTCCCGATTCCCCCCAGCCCCCTAATAAACCATATAAGTAACGCGAATCTTCAAAAAAGAGGAGCTAAATTGAAGGCAATAATAGCGGCCCAAATGGCAGAATAAGCGGATCGTGAGGGACGGAAACGGGAAAGTGTTTCTCCGAAGAAATTTTTAAATCTTCCGACCATAGTTTCTATGATTGACCGTTTTTTAAGGAATTTTTTTTCTTAATTTTGCTCCTTGTTTGCTTCGGTTATATCGGTCATTTTTCATCTTGGAAAGAACAAACAGGATTGATTAAAATTACGTTGATAAAAGTCATTTAAATCGTAACATATTTTCCAGCCTAGAAAAGGAGGACGAGATATGAAAGAGGTGAATGTGGGTGGTGAAGGTTCGGCCGTGCAAGGAGCACACGGCCGGGAAAGAAAAGAAAGGCAATTTGAGGGTAAGTTCGTTTCAGGAACTTCGTTTACCGGAATTCCGGCACGATCGGACTCAGAGGTTTCGGATGAAGGTTTACTCGCGGAAAGTCGTACAACTAGTTCTGTTAGTAGTCATCCGCCCAGGAATTCAAGTGCGTTGGGTCGTTTTGGAATATTGATGAACTGGGTGGCAACATGGACTTTAAATAAATTTGTCCCACCAGATCCTTTATTGCAAACTCTTACAACTGCTATAGATATTAACACTTTTACAAAGCCGAAGGGCCCACGCCAAATATCGGAAGACATATCTCTGGATACTTCCGCAGATTCTAAAAGGGTACGCCGGATATGGGGAGATGGAATTGTACAAGCATTTGATAGTGAAATACGAGCAACTGATGATAAAATAAATCCTGGCACGACCATCAAAGCTAAGTTTGCGCGTATTCGTCATAGCCTAATGGGGATGACTCTAGGGAGAGCCCGTGAGGCTTGGCAAAGGATAGCGAATGTGGTGGCGGCAGATTGCTTAGACCCTGACGGCCATGTGAATGTCGGAAAGCTCGGAGAATGGAAGATTTTTTTTGAAAGTGCGGACACTTTCAGAAATGAACCCTATCGTCTCGCTCCCCTTGTGGAGCTCATGCGTTCCCAGATGCATAGGGTATGCGAATGCCTTTTGGATAACCAGAACGGTGCCAGGGACCAGTTAGATGCTGCTGCCGATATTCCCTTGGGCTCGATTGGACAATCCATTTTAGATGCCATGTCGCTGGGCAGGCAACCACCTTTGCGTTCCGGCGAAGCCATACTGGCATCCCTGTTCACTCCCCACAGGCAACTTAGCTTGCCGACATGCGCAATACATTCTCTCATCAACGAAGAAATCCGAAATCATCTGGAACGGCTGATAAAAATGTATATACAGATGTTGAGTGGCGACCAATTCAACTTTCCGAGTGGGTATGCAGTTCAACAGCAACAAATGATGGATGGTTTCATAACCATTGATTTGAAAAATGGCGGAATGGGGAGAAATGATGTATTTGAGGATATTACGGATGGTGATCCCGCTAAAGCTGCCGAACAAATTGAAGAATGGAAGAAAGAAGGGATAGAATATGTCGAATCAACCAATCTAGCAGAAAAGTACAAGCTTAGACTCCCGGTACACAATATGAATGATATACTGTTTGCCCACCTCCTCCGAGTATCTAACTTTGGAAATAGTAAAATGAGTCTTGATAGCGAGTTTTGTACCACACTGATTTATGCCGGGCATATGAACCATTGGGAAACATATACATTGGAAATTCAAGTGGACAGATCAAATTTTCTGGCCGTAATAGAAGAATCAAAAAGACGGGCCAGAGCCCAACAGCAACTTGGATACCGCTATATGCGTATGTTTACGGTAGAATCTAAGACAGTAGAATCTAATAATGATGCACATATAGAAAACCTTGACATCGACGCCCTACTGGACCTCAATCCGGATACCATGGAAACTAATAGGGCATACCCCATCGGCGACCGCAACTGGGCTGCTCAGAGCATGTTACAGGATATCCCCCGCCTGGCGGTCAGAAAAGTGGATGGCACTCCTCCAGCCTATGAATTCGGAACCTTGCGGGGATCAACATTCGACAAGACAAACATATCAAAGATCTTGTTTTTCAATACCAAAATTGAAAGGTTTGACTCCCGAGGTTTCCTTAGCCTTTTTTGGGGGATCTTGTGTAGGCTTTATTGGGATTTCCGTTGTAGGTTTTTCCCTTAATTTTTCCCCTAGTCTGCTTTGGTTATATCGGTTATTTTCCATCTTGGCGGTTATTTTCCATCTTGGAAAAAACAAAGGACCGGTTAAAACTACGTTGATACCACCCAGAATGTAAACGTTTGGTGTTTGTCTTTCCGTTTTCAGGAAAACTTTTTACCTGCTGCTTTCTGCCCTAAGAATGAGTACTCCTCCCGGACAAGGGAAGAGTACTGAACCTGAAGCCTAGAAGAAGTAAAATCGAGTTTGGGTTTCTCCTCTGCCC